>JAITNQ010000049.1 GCA_031290435.1 Candidatus Symbiothrix sp.
GGATATTCGTACTTGGGAAACTCAAACTGAAATGATTCTTGCTTTGGGTAAAATATGTTATCAAAAGGCTACTTTCGATTTGGAAAAAATTCTTGAACAGAACAAGGAACACGATGCAATAACAATTGCAGCAGCTCTTTCCTATGTCAGAATAAATAGAAAACACCAAAATCATGCGATGCCTGTAATAAAACTCATTCAATCCGGCGAATTGTCTATTCTAACTGGGGCAACCTCGGCATTAGCCTATGACGACATGATACCTTCTGACGAAGAAATCATAGAAATAATCCGTATTTTTGATACAAAAAGTGAGGAAAAACTTGTTTTTCGGGGAATGATAGACCCTCGCAGTTATTTGATTTCCGCTATGTCTAAATGGAAAAAAAATCTCACTACTGATTATCTTAATAAATATCTTGAAGCTCCTCGATTAAAAGAATTTGCAATAGCGGCATTAAAAGGTGAAAAAAGCAGATATGAATGAGTAGTGCTTCAAAGAAAAAAAAGATACCCATTTGTTTCACATCAGCATAAAATTTGATTTTTCGGTTGAAATTTCCGACAAAAATTTGGAAGATATCAATAAAGCATGTATATTTGCATGGAATTCAGAGAATAGTAAAAATGCGCTGGAACAATTGAAAGCAAATAAATGCCTAAAGCGGTAGCAAAATATAATTTATCGGGCGAGTTGGTCGCCATATACGCTTCTGTTAAGGAAGCCGCCGAACAAAACCATATGTCATGTGTGACTTTGCACCGTTTGCTATGCAAAAACACACCATCTCGTGAAGGTTATATATGGCAAGCAGCAGAATCGCCGGATGCAATTCCCCAAAACATCTCGCCTATCCCGGCTATACCTGTTAAACCTGTTATCAACACAAATTTACGAAAAAAATTAGGATTGACCAAACTGAAATATCCCTGTGAAGATATTTATTTGTTGGATTTAGAGGGTGAGATATGGAAACCAATACCGGATTATGAAGTATATTATATGGTATCCAATATGGGCAGGATTAAAAGGCTTGAAAGATGGGTTTATTTTTACGATGGACGCAAATACTTTCTGGAAGAAAAAATTGAGAGGCAATTTTTCGAAGATCGATATTCAAAGCAGGGGAAACCATCATTGACCACACTCTTATTTCATTTCAATGTAGATTATATCCAATTTGGCTTTATCGTTGCGAGAGCCGTATATTCTGCATTTGTTAAGAAATTAAAAAGAGGCAAGGGAAAAATGCTGTATGTATTGCACAAAGACTTGGATCCATTTAATAATTGTGTTGAAAATCTTTATCTTGCAACCGGAAAAGAATTAAATAAGCGCAATAGACAGGAAGGTTTGAGCAATCTGGATGCTTTCGTGAAGGAATTAGAAAAAGTGTTTGAGCGAAAAAGAAAACCGGTATCACAATACAGTCTTCATGGAGAATTTATTAACTCCTATAGCTCAATAACAGGCGCAAACAAAGCAACCGGAGTTTGTGGTAGTGGCATCATTATGAGCGCGAAAGGAAAAGCTTACCACGCGGGTGGGTATCTTTGGCGATACGGAACGGATACTAACAACTTAGATACTGAAAGACCAACTCCTATTGAAAATATGGACTTTTCTTAGAGACACTTTTTAAACCTTTTCCTTTTTCTTCTGTCAAAAAATTGTGTTGCAGTTTCTATTGATTGTGACACCAATTAAAAAAAGTACAGATGAAAAAAATTGTTTTAACAGCAGTATTACTGCTTTCGATGTCGGCGCTTATTTTTGCGCAACAACCTCGTGGAGGCAACCGTTCAACTCCTGAGGAAATGGCTAAACGCACAACCGAATGGATGACCGCCGAGTTGAAATTGACTCCGGAACAAGTAGTCAAGGTAGACTCTATTAATCTTGTTTTTGCTAAAAAGCAGGCCGAACAATTTCAGAATGGACCGGGAGGCGACCGAGAAGCGAGAATGGCAGCCGCCCAAAAATTGAATTCGGAAAAAGAAGTTGCCTTAAAGCCCGTTTTATCGAAAGAGCAAATGGAGGCTTATAAAAAAGCGCTGGAGGAACGCAGAAACCCACCCGGAGGGGGCGGTAGAGGTAATTAAGACGGTAACGTCCTGTGGCAGCTGCCGGATAAAATCGGTAGCTGCCTTAGGAATTTCAATCAACAGGCGAAATATGATTCAACAGAAATGACAAATCATCATTTGCACACATTTCTTTGGGTGCATCGCCTTTTCTGAACAAACGCGCTGTTCTTGCGCCGGTCAACCGTAAATCATTGCCTTCCAATTGCAAGAGGGTAGCCTCCCTTAATCCCAACACATAAGTTTCCGGATTGATTTCGATAAATTCCCTGATGCGCATTTCCCGTGTTTCTCCGCCGAATCCTTCGGGATGCGCGTCCAAATAATGCGGATTTATCTGAAAAGGAATCAGGTCCAAGGTGTCGAAACCACGTGGATCGATAATCGGCATATCGTTGGTCGTTCGCAGTGTCGGACAGGCGATATTGCTCCCGGCGCTCCACCCGATGTAAGGCTTTCCTGTCAACGCTTTTTTGCGGACAGGCTCCATGATACCCGAATCGTGCATCATCCGCACCAATTGCCATGTATTTCCCCCGCCTACAACAATAGCTTGCGCTTGTTCCACGGCCGAAACAGGATCCGGTGCATGGTGAATACTCGTGATGTGATGCCCCAGTTCCGAAAATTTGGCTGCCACCTTGGCCTCGTACTCATCGAAACTGAAAGTGACTGCCGCATAAGGAATAAATAAGGCGTTTACAGGTGTTTTACCAAAAAAAGCCTTGATTTTTTCTTGCGCCCAAGACAAATAGGTCTCACCCGGATTGGTCGAATTGCTTAGTAATAAGAGTCGCATAATACTTTAAATTAATAAATTATGCTGCAAGGTACAGGTAAAATTTCATATATACAAATATTTTGTTTAATTTTGTATAGTAATCTAAAAAAGTTTACCTATTGTTAATGAATCGTGCTATGCCGGCTCCCGACTTAAATCAATTGGTATGGAATATTGTAGTTCTTGATGATGAAAAAGCTTTTGAACAGTTGTTTACGCTTTTTTATCCACCTTTGTTGGACTATGCCAAAAGATACGTTAATGACCATCCGGCTTGCGAAGATATTGTGCAGGAAATATTTGTGCTGCTTTGGGAAAACAGGAAAACTTTGCAAATCACCCGGTCGGTGCGCAATTATTTACTCACGGCTGTGCGCAATCATTGCTTTAACTACTTAAAAAGAGAAGGTTTTTCCGTTCAATACCGGGAATTTATTATCAAAAAACAATCGGCTGTGAAAGAGGATGAAGAGGAAGATTTCTTCCTGTTGAACGAACTCTATGAATTGCTGGATCAAGCGCTTGCTAAACTTCCGAAGCCTTACCGTAAGGTATTCGAGATGCGTCATATTGAAAATAAATCATACGAAACGATTGCCGAAGAACTCCACATATCCGTCCGTACCGCCAAGCGATATAAAAGCCTTGTGACGGATATACTCAAGAAGGATTTAAGAGATTATCTTCCGCTTGTCCTGTTCTTGTATGCGTAGAAAATCGATTACCATTTGTTTCTTCACTTTTAAATTATTGTACGCATAGTATGAAAAAATATTACTTATCATTGCTATAATTAGAAAAATAAACACTATATTTGTCCGAAATATTTAGAAATTGACAATTAAATTTATAAAATTATGGCATACGGTTATAAAGCAATCCTTCGACTTTAAGGGAGAACCGCAAAGGGAAGTTAGAGGCGGTTTATTGACCATGACTTTCAATCAGACAACCGATGAACAGCTAAATTACTGGATGTTCCACAATGATGTAAAATATTCCGGTTCAATAGTTTTCGCTTCGTTCAGTATGAT
>JAITNQ010000072.1 GCA_031290435.1 Candidatus Symbiothrix sp.
TAAAAATTCAGGTGGCAAATACAGTTGATTTTAGGCGAAAAGTTGCAAAAATATTTGAATAATTTGATGATTGAAACAAAATTATTCTTACCTTTACTCCGTAGAGTATTTTGAGTACAGATTTATAAAAACAATTTGCCATGAAGAACATAAGCGATTGGTTAGCACAAGGATGGTGGATGGGTCTTAGTGTAATTGTTACAATAATTATGGTTGTTGTGCCCAAATGGTGGATGCGTGTTGCTATAATAATTGCGATTGTTGTTACAATAATTGCGGTTGTTGTACCCGAATGGTGGATGTTTGTTGCTATAATAATAATTGCGATTTTTGTTGTATATATTATCATAAACTGGCGAAAATGGAATTGGAAATGGAAAATGGGTATTATTGTTATTGTAATCATTGGAGCTATTGTATTTATTGTGATAAAGTTTTGTTGCGGGAATGATTTAATTTACAAAGGGATAGTTTGTGATGCTGAAACAAAAAATATTATTGCCGGAACTAAATTAACATTTCAGGACATCAACGAACAAACAGATAGTACAGGCGCTTTTTCTGTTTTGTTAGAAAAAGAATATCCTAATGAAAAAATTACAATCACCAAAGAAGGTTATCATACAAAAGAATTTGATAGAAATCTGACAAAAGAGTTTATAAAAAAGCAGGATACTATTTGTTTATCAGCGGATATACAACCAGATACACTAATAAATAAACCAGCAAGAATTCCACCACCACCGAATAATTATATATATGTAAGTTGCGAAGAAGAAAATATTGATAACATTAATCAAGGACGGCTGAAGGATGCGGTGGAAGCGTTATTGTCCGAGAATGGATACATACTCCCCAATAATAGATCAAGAGCCTGTTTTTGCCTGCATATTAAGGCAAAGGCGAGGTGTAACGTCAACGAATATGGACAGGCATTTGCCTATATGGATGTGACGGCAGAACTTACTAAATGTGATTCAACAGTAATTACCAAAGCTATATTTCCTGATGTTAATGATGGGGGAGAGCTTACTTGCGAAAAGGCCTTACGCAAAGCAATTGATAAGGCTGTACCGATGATTTGGAATGAGATAGAAAGCAAATTAAAAGAAAAATAATATAAATAAAATTTTTAATACCATGAAAAAAATAATTTTATTATTTGTAGCTATAGTAAGTATAGCAAATCTTGTCTTCGGACAAGAGAAGACAAAACCATGCCCGTGGGCAGTAGCAGTGCTTAATCCTGATATGAGCGGCGAGGTGAACAATCGCGAAAGGATATTTATTCGCGGTTATCTGGAAAATGCGTTTATTCAAATGCGAGACAAAGGTTACATAGTAGTGAACCGGAATAAAATAGACGCTGCCATAGCGGAACAGAAGTTTACGCACGAAGACTTTTCGAACGACGCCAAACGTATGGGTGTATTTATGGGAGCAGATTTGATTTGCATTACCAACATAGGCAAAGAGGATGGAACGGTATTTTTGGACGCCAAATTGATGGATGTGGAAACGGGTATTCTGCTTGTTAGTATTTTACCTCGCGACTTGGAAGCAAATGATTTACCGGGCGGTTGCAAAAAGGCGGCTCAAGATCTGATAAATGAACTGGGAGAATGTAATAATGACGGGATTGAAATGGTTTTCGTGGAGGGAGGCGCGTTTATGATGGGCTGTACTTCCGAACAAAGTGATTGCGAAGGCAATGAAAAACCTGCGCGTGAAGTAACAGTAAAGAGTTTCAATATTGCGAAATATGAAGTTACGCAGGCCTTGTGGGAACAGATAATGGGAACCAATCCTTCTGTTTTTAAAGGAGCCAACCTGCCCATAGAAAAAGTGAGTTGGGATGATGTACAGGTTTTTCTCGGCAAACTGAATGAGGCCACAAAAAAACACTACCGTTTGCCTACCGAAGCAGAATGGGAATATGCTGCACGCGGCGGGAAAAAGAGTGAGGGAAACAAATACAGTGGAAGCAATGACCTCGGTAATGTGGGTTGGTTTGCGGAAAACAGCGCCAAAAAAACGCATCCCGTAGGCACCAAATCACCCAACGAACTTGGTATTCACGATATGAGCGGCAATGTATATGAATGGTGTTCCGACATGTATATTGATTACAATGCCCGCGTGATTCGCGGCGGCGCCTGGTATATTCGTAAGGAGTGCTGCTGTATTTCACATCGCAGCCATTCCGGTCCTCATGAAAGACATGATTCTTTGGGCTTCCGCCTTGTGACGGATGTTAGCAAGTAAACAATAATGTGCATCGTGTGATCAATGCATTGCGCAACATCGAAGAGAAAGCCGATGCGGAGCAAAATCCGATAGAACGCAACGGAATGTGGTACGGCCACGCCACGCTGTCTTTCACCTTTACAGGAGACAGCCTCTCCGCAAAACCTATGACGAAATACATAAAGAAGGTACGCCTTGGTGGCATTTTGACCGGATACAACAAGGCGTTTATTATTGATGGAAGGAAAAAATACGTTTTTTACCCGAAATTATAAATGCCTCTATCTTTTCACTATCGTTACTTTTTATATAAAAAATCGTACTTTTTAAAATAAAATCATTACTTTTGTAAAAAATACGACAATGGAAAGAGAATATTTTCAATGCAATAATACAGAAAATTGAAAAAAAATTGTCGCAATTTAAAATATCTTTCGCGCTCATTTGTCTTCATAAATAAAAAATAATCTCTTACATAAATTAATAACACAAATTAAAAGAATCATGAGAAAAATGTTAGTATTAGCATCATGCTTATTATTATTGAGCTTATGCGCTTATTCACAAGCGGTGAATATCGGATTACGCGGCGGTTTATCTATTCCTAATGTAGTTGCCGGAGGCGATAATCCTTTGAGTCAAGGTTATTCATCACGTTTAGCCGGGGCGGGAGGCATCTTTGCAGAATTGGATTTGAACAAGACATTCTCCTTGCGTTTGGGCGCTGAATACTCAGGACAGGGCGGCAAGCGCAATGGTATTCAAGCAATGTCCACCAATCAGTTAATATCGTCGATTACGGCTGGTATGGACATTGCTAATTCACCGGCAGCTTCTGCAATACTTGAACAAATGCCAGGTATGTTGCCCGGAATTTTCTATGCAGATGTTCAAAACACCGCCAAATTCGATTACTTGATGGTGCCGCTGACGTTACAGGCAGGCAAAGACGTGGGCAAATCGTGGCGGCTTTATGCAGGCGCCGGACCTTTTATTTCGTTTCTTTTGTCGGCAAAACAGATATCAGAAGGACACACCAAACTGTACACAGGCAGCGACAAGTCGAAAACATTGCTGGAGTACATTCCGGAAGAGTTTCAACAGCTTATTGCGGGACAAGCTCCGGAGTTAGCATATATTTTCGGGCAGGGCACCGAGTTCGGCACGGAGGATATTACCAATGATTTGAAGAAGGTAAATGCAGGCGTGCAAGGAAACGTGGGGCTTGCATATCAAATACACCGGCATAAGATTTTCCTTGAAGTCGGCGGCAATTATGGTTTCATCACGGTGCAAAAAGATAAATCCAACGGTTCCAACAGCATAGGCTCCGGAAGTGTAATGTTGGGATATGCCATCCGTTTAGGAGAATAGTTTTTATTTTTTTTCTGAATCCGTAAAATATTTTTCATGCTCATTTGTCTTCATAAGTAGAGGATAGCCTCTAAAAAAATAAAAAGATTAATTTTATAAATTAAAAGTAAAATGAAAAAGCATGTATTTGGCGTCCATGTATTTGGAGTCGGAATGATGGGATTGGCCGCGATAGCCGGATTCAGCGCTATCACAATGTTATTGTGGAATTGGCTGGTACCGGGTATTTTCGGATTTGCAGCCATCAATTTTTGGCAGGCATTGGGTTTGCTCGTTCTTGCCCGCATACTGTTTGGCGGTATCGGAGGTAAACGTTGGATGCGTGGTAGGCACATGGGTATGCATAAGCATCACAACCCTATTCGTGAAAAATGGATGAAAATGACGCCCGAAGAAAGACAAGAATTTGTGAAAGACAGACGTTTTGGACATCATCCGTTTGAACACGATTTCGGACATTGCAGACGTGATTTTGACGATAGATTCAATACCGAAGAACCAGAAAAGAAAGATTGATGTGGCAAAATCAACTGAAAAGAATCTCAACGAACTGATTGTAGAATATCAGCCGCAACTGAAATCCTTTATCCGCAAGCGGGTAACGAATAAAGAAGATGCGGAAGATATTCTACAAGATGTTTTTTATCAGTTGGCAAAAGCTGTAAATACGGCAATGAACCCGATTGAACAGGTGTCGGCATGGTTGTACCGCGTTGCCCGTAACACCATTATCAATAAGGGGATAAAAAAACAGGAAGAAGCAATGCCTGTTTATCGTGATGAGGATTCTGACGGCGCGATTATGAAAGAATTATCCGAAATCCTGTTTAGCGATGAAACAACATCGCCTTCTCCCGAAACGGAATACTTGCGTTCGTTGGTGTGGACGGAATTGGAAAACGCCCTTTCGGAACTGTCTCCCGAACAGCGCGAAATATTTGAACTAACGGAATTAGACGCTATCCCGGTGAAAGAAATAGCCGAAACGACCGGCGTACCGGTCAATACTTTGCTGTCACGCAAACATTATGCGGTGCTACATTTGCGAAAACGATTGGCGGGTTTATATAAAGATATTTTGTATTCGTAAAAAAAAACAACAATATACCCTGAATATGGTATTTTATACCAAGCATTAATCATTTACTTTTGTTGCGAAATTTATTCCGGAGCTCAGAGAGTCATCCGGAAGAAATTCGTGTTTTAAAAGTAAACCTAACAATGTACAAATTACCGGATACATTAAGCGAAGATATTGCTAAATTAGGAAATTTAGCGAAAGAATACCGGCGAGGGGATGTCGGAGCTGTCCAGTTCAAGGCATTCCGTGTGCCGATGGGTATATACGAACAACGGAAAAATGAGGTATATATGTCACGCATCCGGGCGACCGGAGGTGTTATTTATCCGGAGCAATTGCTCCGGGTTATCCGCATTGCGCAGCGTCACAAATCGAACCTGTTGCACATCACCACCCGGCAGGAAATACAAATACAGAATTTGGAATTGGAAGCAGTAGAGGCCGTCCTCTTGGAATTGCAGGAAATCGGATTGAGCACCAAGGGCGGAGGCGGCAATACGGTGCGCAACATACTGGTTTCAGCCGATAGCGGAATTTCAGCCGGAGAAGTATTTGATACGACGCCTTACGCCATGGCTTTGACAAGCAAGTTAATCGCCGAGCCGGATTCCTACCTGCTTCCCCGTAAAATGAAAATAGCCTTTTCGTCGGATGATAAAGCAATTGATTATGCGGGCATCAACGATTTGGGTTTCGTAGCAAAAATACGGGACGGGAAAAGAGGGTTTCGTGTCTATGCCGGAGGTGGGGGCGGTTCCAAACCTTCGGTAGGATGGTTGCTTTTCGAATTTATTCCCGAAAAAGAACTGTTTGTAGTAGCTGAAGCGCTTAAAAAAATGTTTTCCGAACATGGAAATCGCAAAAACAAACACAAAGCGCGCCTCCGTTATATTTTTTACGGATTAGGCGAAACGAAAACTGTGGCGCTAATCAAGGAATATTATGAGGAAGCAAAGCAAACAACTCCGCTTTTTGTACCGGAAGATAAACCGGATGTACCGGAAACATTTACTTACCTGCCCCCTTCGGATATCGTAGTAGATACGGAATATGAAAACTGGAAAAAAAGATATGTAAATAAGCAGAAACAAGAAGGATACAACAGCATTACCGTACCCTTTACCCTGGGGAATATTCCATTGAATGATACAGGCAGGATAGAAGCCCTTGAAAAATTATTGCATTTTATTTCCTGTTTCGGAAAAAATACCCTCCGGTTTACAACAACGCAAAATCTGCAACTTCGCCATATCCCGGCAATCGCCTTGCCGGAGCTGTACACCATTTTAAAGGAAATAGCGCCCGACATATCCATCCCTTTGTTGGCAAACAATATCATTTCCTGCACGGGAGCCGATACATGCCGATTGGGAATAGCCTTGTCGAAGGGGCTGGCTTCTGAAATCCGGAAAAGACTGCTCCGTAGCTCTTTAGATTTGGACAAACTACAAGATGTACGCATCCATATTTCCGGATGCCCTAATTCTTGCGGTCAGCAACTTTGGGCGGACATCGGTTTTTCCGGTAAAATTCTCCGGACAGACCGTATTTATCCGGCCTATCAGCTATATTTGGCGGCCAACAGGAGCGATTCGCCGCGTTTGGCTGAGCCGGTGGGAAATATCAGCGCACATGATGTACCGGAATTTGTGGTGCGTTTACTGTCCGCTTTTCAAAAAGTCCAATCACAATATAGCGGGCCGACTGCTTATCTTGAAAAGGAGGGCCGGATTGAGGCGGAAAAACTGTTGTCGGAATATCAAAATGTGCCTCCGTTTGAAGAAGATAAAAATTATTATTTCGATTGGGGAGCCGAGACCGTGTTCAGCATTGTCGACCGGGGAGCTGCCGAATGTTCCGCAGGGCTGTTTGATATGATTGAACTGGATATGAATAACATCAATTCCTACAAACAGTCGCTCGAAACGGAAACCGACCTGCAAAAAATCAATCAGCTTTTGTACAATACGGTTTACGCTGCCGCAAGAATGTTGCTTGTTACCCGGGGCGCCGAACCCAAAACGGTTGAAGACACTTTCGGCTTGTTTGTCCGGAATTTTATCGAATCCGGATTGGTGGAAGAAAAATTCCGGCCTGTCGTCGAATCGGCACAGCAAAACCGGCAAGCGGATTTTGTTTCCCGGAAAAATGAAATAATAGACTTGGCGGCATCCGTCATTGCATTGTATCAAAACATGGATGATTCTTTGCAATTCAAAAATGTGAAATTAGGGGCAGCGGAAAAGGAAATACTTAGACCGGAAGAAAAAATAGGGGAGGTAGAAAGGAAATTCAAAGATTTGCGTGGCGTAGCTTGCCCGATGAATTTTGTGCAGACTAAAATCCTGTTATCTTCGATGAAAACGGACGAAATTCTGGAAATATGGTTAGACGACGGTCAACCGATTCTCAATGTGCCGGGTTCGGTGCGCAACGAAGGACACGCCGTTTTAGCGCAAACGCAAAACGACGATTTTTGGAAAGTCGTAATAAAAAAGAAATAATAAAATGTTTGTCTCCAAGCAGCTATGAGCGATAAAGCCCTTCATATAACATGTCGCGACAGCGCGCTTTCTCTGTTACAGGTGAAGGAAGCGCTATCCTTTTTCCCCGGCATGTCCTGCCGGATTTTCCCCATTCAGTCGTTTGGCGACAAAAACAAACAGATTTCCCTGATGGAAAATATCGCCCCGGATTTTTTCACCCGCGAATTAGACCGGGCGCTCATCCGGGGCGAGGCTGATATTGCCGTACACTCTGCCAAAGACCTGCCTTATCCTTTGTCTCCGGAATTAGCCTTATTCGCTTTGCTGGATGCTTTCGACAAAACGGACGCATTGGTGAGCCGGAATAAGCAGACCTTAAAACAGTTGCCTTCGGGAGCCAGAGTTGGTACCAGTTCGCTTGCGCGGAAAACGGAACTGCTATCCGTCCGTCCCGATTTGGAAGTCGTAAGTATACGCGGAACTATCGAAGAACGGATTGCGCAGGTCGACGAGGGTTTCATAGACGCCCTTATCGTCGCCTCCTGCGCCCTGAAGCGATTGGGATTAACCGGACGCATTGCCGAAATCCTCCCCTTCAAAACACATCCCTTGCAAGGCAACTTAGCCATTGTAGGCAGAAAAGACCGGCCGGATATAAAAAAACAATTCTTCGGCATGGACATAAGAAATCGTTACGGCAAGGTAAAACTCGTGGGTTTTGGTCCCGGAAACCCCGATTTACTGACAATCGGAGGCGATAAGTCCTTAGCTGAAGCGGATGTTATTTTCCACGACGATTTACTTGACCGGACTTTCCTTTCTCGCTATCCGGGCGAAAAAGTGTATGTAGGCAAACGCAAAGACATGCACCGGTTCCAGCAGGATGAAATAAACGAATTAGTCTATCAGGCAGCAATATCCGGCAAAAATACGGTTCGGCTCAAAGGCGGAGACCCTATGATTTTCGCCCACGGACGCGAAGAAATTGATTTTCTGCGAAGTCGTTTTGTGGAAGTGGCAATCATTCCGGGCGTATCGGCCGGAAATGCATTGTCGGCATATACGCACATTCCTTTGACACATAGAGGACTGGCTTCTTCTGTCGCTTTCGCAACCGGACATTCGGATAAAAACCCTTCCGTACCTCTTGCCGATACCTTGGTCTATTACATGGGAGGCGCCAATCTGTCGGTTATTGCCGGTAATTTGATGGCAGCCGGCCGCCCCGAAGATACACCGGCCGCCCTGGCATACAATGTTTCCCTTCCCGACCAGAAAATCTGGTTTTCCACATTGAAAGAATTAAAACATTCCATCGTCAAATATCCGACCCCTATCTTGATTATTGTGGGAGAAGTGGTAGGACTTGAGAATCAACAAACTTCGAATCAAGGGGTTTTGCTTACGGGAACCAGCATCGAAGAATATGAAAACGCCGGAAATATTACGCATACGCCCTTGATTAAAATAGAAAAAATAGAAAACAACCGGGCTTTGCTCAACGCAACCGGGAAACTTTGTTCTTATGACTGGATTATCTTCACCAGCCGTTACGGCGTCCGGTATTTTTTTGAGGCTTTCAGCGAATCACGATCGGATATCCGGGATTTGGCCCATACAAAATTAGCGTCGGTAGGGAAAACGACTTCCGCCGAACTTGGCAAACACCATCTCTATCCCGATTTGGAATCGGATACAGGGTCGGCCAAAGGTTTGGTAGATTATTTCAGGGAAAACCGGCTGACCGGGAAAAAAATACTGCTTCCTCGCTCCGACAAAGGATTGAAATACCTTTCCGAAGCATTGATACGGTTGGGAAATACATTGACCGACATTCCCGTATACCGGAATATTGTCAATGAACAAGCCCTTGAAATTGATTTACGCTTGTTCCGGAAAATCATTTTCACATCACCTTCCGGCGTGGAAGCTTTTGCCGAACGATACGGGGAAATGCCCGAAGGCATACAATTGATAAGCAAAGGAGAAACAACAGAAGAAAAATTGAAGACATATTTGTAAAATGAAACGATTCAGACCCTATCGAATTTCGCAGGAAATACGCGACCGGTATGCGGATGTGCGCATTGCTCCCTCCGATTTTATTTATCCGTATTTTGTGACGGAAGGTGAAAATATCCGCTCGGAGATACCTTCCATGGAGGGGGTTTACCGCTTGTCTGTCGATCGCTTGTTGGACGACATCGGAGAATTGCCTCCCTTGGGAATTGATAAAATACTTTTGTTCGGCGTTATTCCCGACAATGAAAAAGACGCATGTGGAAGCCGTGGAACATCGCCGGACAGTATTATCTGCCGGGCGGTAAAAGCCATCAAGCAGCAGTTTCCCGCTATCACCGTCTTCACGGATATTTGCCTGTGCGAATACACCTCGCATGGTCATTGCGGCTTATTGCAGCATCAGGATGTAGACAACGACGCCACCCTGCCT
>JAITNQ010000083.1 GCA_031290435.1 Candidatus Symbiothrix sp.
GTATTAGTGCAATAGTGCACTGCAAATGTATGATGATATTTTAGAGAAGCAAAAAAAATTGCGTTAAAAATATTTAATTCATCAACATTCTTTTGATTTTACCAAGTAAGTAATCAAAAAATACAGAAATACAAAGCCAAGCGCTATTCCGCCAAGCATAAACCCATTTGCAAAAAATGTAATATGGGTCAACTTAAAAATAGCGCCGACAAGTGTCAGGATAGATGACGATACAAAAAATAATAAAATTTTCTTCCTTGTTCCCATAATTTATATAATTTTCAGAGTAACTCCACATTGCATGTGCATCAATATACTTTATCCAATACCATAGCTATTGGTAATTACTATTTTTTTTCTTCTTTCGGCGGGACTACGCGCGGAGGTAATTGCGATACAACAAAACTAGTAAACACACCTATGAAAAAAGCGATTGTTCCTAATTTCTGTCCATTTGGTTTGTGGAAAATAAGGATATCTAAACCGATTGATACTATCATAAAAACGATGCCTCCAAAAATCATGGAAAAGATTTTTTTTGTAGTCATTACTTTTTCCCTATTTGCATTATTTTTTTCTTCTTTCGGAGAAAATTTAAGTGGCAATAGTTGCACCACAACCAAAGAACCCAATCCTCCTACGATGAAACTGCTTATTGCATTTGCAAGCCAATTCCTGTTATTGAAAAAGAAATAGTCTAAACTTGTTGATACTATTGCAACAATTATAGCTCCAAGTGCAACGGCTAAGATTTTCCAGATAATGGGTATCTTTTTCATACATAAAGAGCTGTCATTGCTGGATTTACCAGCAATCCCATTCTCGTCCCCTTGTGTATAAGTATTACATGAACATTTCATACTGTTATTAATTTATGCTGTAAAGATAAAATAAATTTGTCAATTATGCAAAAATAAATTACATAATTTACTCTTCTGATTCATCCAAAGCAGCTTCCCATTCATCTAACGCGACTAAGAATGCCTCCCAAATAGGTTCAAACCATTCTTCCTCTGTATTATCTTCGTCACACCACTCTGCCTCTTCGCAAGCAACATCCATTGATGCATCTAAAGCACCATAAACCACACCAAAAGCAAATCCTCCCATGGCACCTGTTCCTGCTCCGGCAACAGCTCCGGCAAAGCCGCCAAAAGCACCAACCACAGCACCGCCTACACCACTTGCAAGAGCAGTTAATGTGCCTGCGCGAACAGATCCATTAGAATCTGTAATTGCGATAACCATAACTTCACAAACAGCTCTTTTAAGGTCATACCAAAATCCTCCTCTTAATTGGACGCCATCTGCTTTCAATTGCTTCCATTCCGCTAAATGATTTTCCCAATAATTGGAAGAATCTTCTTGGATGGCCAGCATCATTAAAAATTCATTTTGATCAGCTTCGGATAATGAAAGAAATTCTTTGGAATAAATAATCTTGTCAAAGCGGGCGAGAAGTTCTTCAGAATTTAGGTCTATAGATTTTGAAGCAGCTTTGTAAAATCTAAAATAACATTTTTCTTTGTTTAAATTTATCGCTTCCTGATCGCCTGACCTTAAAGACGTACCTCCCGCATCGGGGAGTTTCTTTAAGAGAAACTTACTGTCAAATGCGGATAATTCCGATTTGATTTGCGCTTGGGAAAAAAATTCTGTCATAATATCAGCTAATATGACTTCTTTTTCTTGTTTGGCTGATGCACTGCGAAGAAAATTCGGACCTTGTGCTTTTACCAGATTTTGTAATTTGCTATAAGCAAAATCTAAACCCATACTGTGATATACCGCTATATCTTTAGCTATTGCATATCTTTTTTGTACTGATACAATTTGCTGAGCCTCGTTATTGGCTTGTTGTTCTTCATTCGTACATGAACCGATTAATAAAACTGAAAATAATAAGGTAACATAATAAAATACTCTTTTCATGATTGTAATTTTTTAATGAATAAATAAAAAGTTTTGAATACTCACATGTCCGTTATCGTTTTAACTACACACATAGAAAAAGCGCGGACATTACAAACTCTGAAGAACTTGTTTTTCCGAGGTCTTCGACTACCTAAACTGTCAAATTTTCAAAGAGCAATATCCACGCCGAAGCGTGTATCCAACTCTTTGTTCTCTACAGTTTTATTTGGAAGTGTCGAAGTTCGAAAAAAACAAGAACAAAAGCCAAAACGCTAATTCCTATATATATTATAGGATAATATATACCACTAAAATGTGCGTATAAGTCACTTTATCTTATTCCATAGGCAGAATATTTACATTACGCTACAAAGA
Source organism: Candidatus Symbiothrix sp. (assembly GCA_031290435.1). GTDB lineage: Bacteria > Bacteroidota > Bacteroidia > Bacteroidales > Azobacteroidaceae > Azobacteroides. Next base: position 2,290 of record JAITNQ010000083.1, read on the forward strand.
TATAAATAGATTACTGAAAAAACAACAAAATGACAAAATATTATTTTGATGTGTTAATGCAACCGCTCCGCGGTTGTTGGGCGGGGCGGACAATTCGGTTACAATAATGCAACGCCTCCGGCGTTAGGTATTAGATACCCCCACAAATTACTCCCCAAATGCCAAATAAAAATCTTTCGTCAATGCAATGTATGCTTTGCTGAATGAATGGTCTTCCGCTGTTATGCACAAATTGTTTTCCTGCATTTCCGATTGTTTTGGCGAATATTCCAGCAGCACTCTTTTGGGCGGATATTTGGGAGAAGTGAAAACATTTGTTCGTCGACAAAGCGACAAAGCATTTTCGGTAGCGAATGAATTGGCTGTTTCCGCACTGTCGAAAGGCAGAATCAGCGCCAGTTTTCCATTGGACTTGAGCAAACTTGCACTTTTCCCTATCAGGTCGCGCAAAGGAAGGCTATCATCGTGACGAGCAAACCGTCGACCTGTGTCGTCCGGCTTTAAAGATTTGGAAAAATAGGGAGGATTGGATACGAGTAAATCGTATTTCGATGAAGCGGAAAATTCCTGAAAGTCGTTTTTTTCTATGCTTAGCCGTTCCCGAAAAGGAGAATCTTCAAAATTAATTTTTGCTTGCCGACAGGCATTCTCATCCAAGTCAATGGCCTTGATGCATGCCTTGGAGCGTTGTGCCAAAATAAGCGCTATCACGCCGGATCCGGTTCCGATGTCCAAGATGTTTTCTGCTGCATTCACATCAGCCCATGCGCCGAGAAGCACACCGTCCGTACCGACTTTCATTGCACACAAATCTTGCCGGACAGTAAATTGTTTGAACCGGAAATAGGTATTCGACACCTTGTTTGCCCTATTATTTCTTGTTCAATGTAAAAGAGACCGGAATATACACCGGACTTTTGTAGACGGTTCCTCCGGCGGATATGGTCGGTTGCAGTTTCATCGTCACATTACTGACGGTATCTCCCATACCTGCAAAATTGAGCGCTAAATTTTTGATGGCAGTCAACGATTCTCCAGTCATCACCTTTTTCAAATCAAAAGACAGATTGATAGGAAGTTGTATTTTTTGTCCCCCCGGAATCTGTAAACTGGAATCCAAGCTGCCGGTAGTCATTTCTTTTCCGTCAATTTCCAAAATATAGGCTAAGCCGTTCAACAGGGCTGTTTGAATGCCTGGATTGGAAACGTCCAAATTAAGCGTAAACTGCAAAGGCAAAGAACCGCTTGCGGAATTAAATGCTGCCAGAAGATTGGCTGCCGAAATAGGATTTAGTGAGGATAAACTACTTACATTCTGTAAATTAATTCCACCTAACGACAAATTGGAAATAGAATGGTAATCATATTTACACTGGGTCATGTTATAGGTACCGGCCAATTGCTTGGCCACATCGCAAGCTGAAAAATTTGCGACTACAAATAATAAGATAATGCCTAAAATTTTCTTTTTCATTGTATACTTTTCTTTTTATAGTTATACGGAAACCGCGCCATTAGCGGAGCAAGTCGATTCGATTGGGGTCGAAATGCTCATTTTCCCGTATACTAACTACAAAGATATAATTTTTTTTTCAAAATAGTAGTTATTTCTTTTTTTAACAATATTTGCAAAAAAAAATACGCAATTGTGTGAACAAAACAGCTTTTTTTTTGTTTAAACAGGTAGGAGAGTTGTCATTATAAACAAAAAATGGGAGGAATAGCTATGCAAAAAAAACTGGAAAAGTATTTTAAAGGAAGTTTTTTTATTTCCAAATCGGATTTTGAAAAAAAGAAATATGAATTTGTAATGGATGGCGCTATTGCTTCGTCTAAAGAGATTGTTGAAGATAAAGATAGAAAACAGAAAAATAAAACCGCAGGTAGCGATTGCAGTGAGTATTACCTGTAAGGATTGTCCTTTTTTATGAAATTATCCGGTATTTTTGGTGGCATCATAACAAATGACTATCTTTGTTATGTAAAAAATAGCAATTATGTCACTTAAATATTATTTATCATTATGAAACAAATTTCGAAAAAAGGAATATTATTCAGCGTTTTTTGCGCGCTGTTGTTGTTTATGTCCTTTACAAGCAAAGAAGCAGCAAATGATGAAACATTAACTGTCGTCGCTACTATTACAATAGAGGCGGGGCACAAAGAAGATGTACTGAAAGCGGTAAAAATTGTTGTAGATGCTACAAGGAAAGAACCGGGCGTTATATTCTATGATGTATTTGAAGATGTAAAAAATCCGCTGAATATTACTTTTATAGAAACGTGGAAATCTCAGAGCGCTATTGATACGCATAACAAAAGCATCCATTTTAATGAATTTATCAAAGCCCTTGAAGGCAAAGCAACAATAGAAGCGCATGTATTGAGGCAGAAGTTTTAGCCGAATGAAGGAAAAAATCATTAGAATAAATAATTTACATTTAATCATTTTCTTGTGGATATTAGTGTAGGAGCTGGAGTTATTACGCACGATATTAGACATTCAGGCAGGAAAAATCCCAATGATGAAACAGAACCTCCAATGGATATAGAAATTCGTGATATATTTGAAAAAGAAGGAAAACATACATCTCCAAATTTTCCAATGTCAGTTAAAATAGGATATATGTTTTGATTGCATTTGATGATTTAATTCAACTGGACGGCTGGCTTTCAAGCGGATTGCATTCTCACAAAAAAATATGTATTTTTTCTTTATTAATAAAAAAAACTTATTTATTTTTGGATAATTAAAAATTTGTTATTATATTTGTCGCGGTCATTTATGACAAAATACGATTCATTTATGACAAAAACAGACAAAACATGAATATTTTTTCTAAAAATAACTATTTTGTACGTATTTTCGATACCCAAAACATGGGTATTGGCACGATTTTTGTAGAGAGAGACTCACACCTATACCTTATAAATTTAAATCATGCGCGTTACGCATGTAGATATAATCATTTACATTTTAATAAACAAGAGAAATTATCTTCAAAAAAGATAGTTTTCGGCGTTTTAAATTACGATAAAAAGAGACCTTCGGGAGAGAGCAACGGCTTTCTTTCGGAGGTCTTTTTTGTGTCGTTCGCTTTATTGGATAGAAACAAAAGAGAATCGAATTTCGATTATTAATTAATTAATAAAAAACAGACAAAATGAAAAAGATTTTTTTAATCGTATTTGCGCTTTTTTGTGCTTTATGTGTAAAAGCACAGTATGTGAATGAATTAGCAGTGGATATTCAGTATCCGGGCGATGAAAAATCGTTGAATGAATATCAAAATGCTTTGGAGGCTCAGGCAGACCCGACAGTTGCAGCAACGAGCGCTACATGGATCACGAATAAGGGCGGAAGCAATTGGTTTCTCTCTTTAGAGGGCGGTTTAGCCCTTTTTGGTGCGGAAAACTATAGCGAAATGGACTTTAAGGATATGCTGAGTCCTACCTTTGGTCTTACCTTCGGCAAATGGTTTTCGCCTATCTGGGGTTTGCGCTTGAGTCTTGGAGGAGCATCCGATTTATCCGGTTACTCGACTGACGGCGGAACTTGGTATATAGGACAAAACTATCCCGGCTTGAATGGAATAGCCTCTGCTCGTTCTTACATCACACAAGAGACAGGGGGATTTGTCAGAAGCCGGTTTTTAAATAATCGCAAGGCTTACAAGGATGGTTATCTTTACGATGTATCCTATTTAGCTGCCGATTTGGATTTCTTGGTCAACGTCAAGAACCTTTTCGGTACCTATCAACCGAAAGCGTTGTTTAATCCCGTTATTTATGGCGGTATCGGTTATGCGCATACGCTTAAGGACGGTGACCGTACCGCCGTCAATAACATTATGGAAAAATTGGGTTTACAACTCAATTTTAGCCTGAGCGATCGTGTGGATCTGTATCTGGAAGGAGAAGCATTGTTGCTTCCGGAAGTTTTCGACCGTAATCTGGGCGGAGACTTAACTATAGATGCGGTAGGCAACGTCAAAATAGGATTGACTTACCACTTCGGTTATAGATATTTTATCAAAGCGCCTTTAATTGATCAGAAAAAGTTGGACGATTTGAATGCTGAGATCAACCGACTTCGAAAACAACTGGAATAACAACAAACGTACCTTTTGCGGTTGCAACAACGAAGTCAGGAGCTTTCACGGTGTCTTCTTTTTCGATTCCACAGTCGACTTATCCACAAATAATACCCTGTGAGAGGTAGAGCCGTCCCCAACAAAGCAGCAAGAAAACTGAGGATGCGGGTTGTTATTCCGCCCCAACTGCCTACGTGGACGGCATATATCCAGCCGCGCAGTTTGCCCGATTTGTTGGAGTCTTTGTAGTAGCTTGTTTCGGTGATGTCGCCGGTTTGTGCATCAAAGACGTAGCTGTCCGATGCTCTGCCGTTGCCATATTCCGACAATGACACGGACGCTCTGCCGTCCTGAATGCTTATGCTTCTGCTATCGGGATATTGCGTTTTCAGTTGGTCGACTATTGTTTGCCATTGGCGGTAGTTGACTCTGCCGCTTCTGCCTTCATGCGAGGTGTTACCGGCATATTCTGGACGTCCGCCGCCTCTGTTACCTCTGCCTCCGCGTGGGGTGTCTCCGGTGTTTTCAGGACGTCCACCGCCTCCGCGTTGGTATTCTCCACCGCCTCTGCCTCCGCGTTGGTATTCTCCTCTGCCTCCTCTGTTTACGGCGCTATCAGCTATTATTGCCGTGCTATCTACTACTGCTTGCGGTGCGGGTGCGCCTCCGCCTCCATGTCCCATTTGTGGAATGTCTGCTCCGAAAACACGGTAAAAACCATTGCGATACCAAGTGAACGAATAGGTCAATCCTGTCAACGACATGGCCAGTAACAAGAGAACGGCATAAATTCCTCCGGCAACGTGTAAATCGTGCCAAAACCGTTTCCATCCGTATTTCAATTTGATTTTCAAACGGATAAGCAAGGCTTTTTTGGTTTTCGGTATCCAGATGATAATTCCGGAAATCAGTACGAAAACAAACAATAGCGTACTGACGCCCACAACGGTTTTACCTAAAGAAAAACTGCCGTCGCGCTTGAAACTTCCCAGTAACCAACGATGCAATTGCCGCATGACGGTGAAGAAATTCTTTTGCCCTCCCAACTGCAAATCGCGTATATTTCCTGTATAGGGATCAACATAGACGGCAGCCATCCGGTTTTGACCGGAGAAGCTCATCCGGTAATTTCTTTTCGGATTGTTTGGAATTTGAACACCGGCTATTGATAAGGTATCCGGTAATTGTTCATTGACGGCTCTCACCAATCTCCCGACGGGAAGAGGTTCTTCTTTGACCTCTTCCACAAAGTATCGGGTAGGGTGACACCATTCCGTAATTTCGGTTTCAAACACCAGCATCGCGCCCGAAAAACAGATAATCGCTATGATTAATCCAAACGGGACGGATAACCAAAGATGTATTTTACGAAATATTTTCTTCATTGTTATTATTCATAAATAAGTTTACCGATGGAGCTTACCCCTGTGGCGGTAATAACCGTACCTTTGGTTGCCGTTGCCGTAGCCGGGTCAATGACATAAATGGCCGGTTCCTGATCATCGGTAGTAACGACCGGCATATAAAATTTACCTTTATCGGCAAGAGGCGTTTTGCCATAAGTTCCGACAACATCTATGGCAGGCAGACCTTGTATCCACGCAAATGAACCGTTTCCGGAATTTCCGGCAGCATTGAATACCGCAAGTCGTTTTGCATCTTCTTGGGTAGATGTTGCTTCCGTATATAGCTGAAGCAAGAAATAATCGCCTGTTATATGCCATACATTAAACAGACGCCTTCCTTCGGCAGCTGTTTCAATATCAAAATAAAAGGAAGGATCAAAAGCCTCCGCACCTGCTTTTATGCGGATTACACCGCTTTTCTTCGTGGTATTTGCATCAGCGCTCGAAGAGAACACATATACATTGCTTTTTTCATCGGCTACAATGTTTTTATAATATTGAGATCTGAAACGGGAGGTTGCATAACTCAAGCGGTTATCACGAAGAATTTTGGGATTTTCGAAATTCACGTTGTCATAGATGGCAATCCAAACGCTATCGGGGTAAGCAGTTGCCGAAGACACAACTCCGGCGCCATGTGCAGCTCCCCAAGCGCTTACTCCAAGAGGACATATTGCCGTATATATTTTATTGTTGACGTCAACAATACCCGACACTGTCGCATATTCTCCATTTCCCAGAATGTTTTCTGATGAAATGATTTTTGCCTCTTTCGATTGAGCCTCTGTATCAAGTAGGGTAAAGGCAATGCCCTGTTGCATATTCCCGGCATCATCCGTATAACTTGTGGCTTTGGCTGCGGCTGTTATAATATATTTTCCATAAGAACCGTAGGTAGTAAAGCGGTCGTCAATCTTAAACCCAATGTTTCTTTCTTTGATAAGTCCGTTTTCGTCTAATTCAAAAGAAGCTCCAAGTCCGGCTTCTCCTTGCGCATAAGTAAGTTGGTAAAGGTATTTATTGTTGTGAAACCACCATACGGTAGGAGTTGCGGCTTCCACACCATTATTGAGGATGGAAAGATTTCCACTATCGGCATCATCTGTTTGTAACAGATAACTTCCGCTTTCACCTGTTGCGGCAATTACATACGCACCTATTTGTGCAGTATCGTCACCACCAATTTCTTTTTCGTCACACGCTGTCGTAAAGCCCAAAGCAATTACAGACAAAACATAAAATAAATTTCTCTTTTTCATCATATTTGTTATTAATTATTTATTAAAAAAATATCTTGCTTTAGCATAAAATGCTCTTCCCGGTTTTTGCAGACTGAAGTTATCATACATCTTTTCGTCTGTCAAGTTTTTACATTCCAATGAAAGATTATATCTTCCGTTTTTCATTGAATAAGTAATTTCCACATCGTGTGAGAATTGCTTCGGAACCCAGTCTTTCGTATTTTTACTGCCCTGATTTTCCCATCTTAGAGGAAACTTTTGCACATAGTTATTTCCATAAGTAAAAGTTAAAACATATCCTTTCTTGATGCAATTATGCCAGAAAGCGCTTATATCTCCGTTTGTAAAGAAGTAAGGCATATTAGGTAAACGAACGCCATAGTTTATGTTTGGCGTATTCTTTTCGGCAGTTATTTTTTCTTGATCCCTGACGTTTTGGCTTGTAACATTAAGGCCTGCCGAAAGCAAGTGCTTGAATGAATAGCGCACCTCTCCGTTAAAACCGATATTTCGGACATATCCATGATTGATGTGTGAAGCGTATTGTTTCTGTCCTGTTGCGGTGTAAAGTGTACGCTTTATATAATCTTTCGTGTTCCGGAGCATAAATCCACCTTCGATATATATGACATGAGCTTTATTGATCTCTTTATCATAAGACAGAGTAAGGTTATAGTTGTTGCTATTCTCCGCTTTTAAACCCGTGCTACCGCTTTCCATATCTTCATCTCCGAACAGTTCATCGTCGGTTGGTAAGCGATAGGCTTTTTCATAAGAGATTTTTGTTTGAAACTCCCGCCAAAAATAAGTTCCTGCAATACCGTAGCCGATGGTACTGTATGTTTCATCGTAAAGTTCATATTTAGAGGCTGACGAGTCTGTGGCTTTAGGCCCTTTAGCGTATTGTGCGTAATGCTTCCCGAAAACGGAAATATTCCATTTGTTGTTATAATTCAGTTTATAAGAAACGCCCAATATATTTTTCATCGACACTTTCGGCATCGTATCGGTAGCGACTACGGTAGCATCTTGCGGGGTAGCACGTGTATTTCGGTCGAACGATGTGAATACATTATTGAGCGAAAACGAATGGAAATTATTTATCCGGTAATTGGTATTGAAAGTCGTATTCCAGTTCTTATTCTCATATTCGGAATTCAAATAACTTTGTTCGCCCAGTTTTCCCGGCATATATTTGCTTTCGCCTCTCCAGTTATAATAATAAGAAGCGGTATCTATATTCTGCCTTATATTGTTGTTGTAATTAGCTGTCAGCCTAACATTCAAACCTTTTGTAAAAAGATTTCTCTTGGAGTATTGAAATGAGGGCATAATTGTTTGAGTCTTGTTGTGCTTTTGTCCGAACACGATTTCCTGTCGTACTCCTGTTTGCACTTCCTTGTAGCTTTTCCCCAAATTAAGGCTGAAAACAAGTCTGTCGGCAAAAGATTTATTTACCAATCCTGCTTTTAAAATTACCGTTTCGTTATGGTAGGTATCGTTAAACCTATTTACTTTTTCTATCTTGTCTTTGTCAATTCCCATGGTTGTCAAATCCTCTACGGGCGTATATACCCGGTAGCTGTTATCCGAATAGTTTTGAAAAGCATTTACTTCGAACATAAAACCATTCTTTGCAGTATGCCCTGCATTTGCTACGGTTTTGTGCGTATTGAATGATCCATAAGAATAAGATGCGTCAACAAATGTTCTATTTCTTTTATTCGTTATTATGTTGATAGCGCCGCCAATAGCATCCGCACCTAATTCTACAGGCACAACCCCTTTGTATATCTCAATACGTTCCGCCATGTTGATAGGGATATTGTTGATTTGAAAAGACGATCCCATTCCTTCCATCGGTACGCCGTCCATAAAGAATTTAATGTGTCTGCCTGTAAATCCATTGAGGGAGAATTGTAAATCCGACCCTAATCCGCCTGCCTCGCGTATCTTGACACCGGAAATCTTTGCCATGGCATGTACAATATCCAAGTTTGAGTTATGTAAAATTTTGGCATCGATAGCTCTCACATTGTACGCCGACTCGTTTACCTTGCGTGTATCGGATTTGCCTACCACAACTACTTCGCCCAATTTCACTATGCTACTATCCACCGAAGTGGTTTTACCTGAAAGCGTTTGAGCCTGTAGCGTTACAGCGCTCAGCAAACAAAAGAAGAATAAGTATAAAAATTTCACTATTTATCAAATTTATTATTAAAAATGCGAATGCAAAGGTAGGGGTATCTGAAATGATGGACAATCCCAATTTGTCGGTATTTTGTTGGGTATATTAAGTCATTTTTAGGTATTTTGTTGGGTATATCAAGTTATTTTTAGGTATAACGTCCTTGTATTTTCACTACAAATAGGGATTGTCCGGCGTTTATATATACCCTACTTTTGTCCCAATAATTATTTAAAAACTTTTTTTTTATGAGTAAAACAGGAATTTTTTATGGTTCATCCGGAGGCAATACCCAAGAAATAGCAAAACAAATAGCCTCTAAATTAGGAGTTACAAGTGAGAATATTCACGATGTAGCATCAGTAAAAGCGAATGATTTAGCGCCTTATGACGTTTTGTTGTTTGGAACATCCACTTGGGGATTAGGCGATTTACAAGACGATTGGGAAGATTTTATCCGGGTATTACCCGCTGCCGACTTATCGGATAAAAAAGTAGCTTTGTTCGGATGTGGAGATTCTTCCACTTATTCCGATACTTTTTGTGATGCGATGGGAAAAATTTATCAGGCAATTAAAGGTCGTACCACCATTATTGGTTTTACAGACACGAGCGGTTATTCCTTTGATACCTCCGAATCGGTTATTGATAACCAATTTGTAGGTTTAGCTATTGATGAAGACAATGAAAGTAATCTTTCGGAAGCGCGTATAAATAATTGGATTGAAAAAATAAAATCAGTGATTTAATCTATGCGAATTTTCACTTGTAATAGCTGCTCAAAAATACATCTTGAAATTGGGAATACCCAAATTCATTTTGCTGATATTCAGAAATTAAAAAAATATTTTGAATACCTAAATACTATTGACATAGCTTATTATGCTGCCATCAACCGGAACAAAGGTTTGACAAGAGTGATTATTATTCCTTTGGATAATTGCAGCTCCGTACATTTGGGTTTTACGGTACAGGAATTTAAGGAATTAAAGAAAATCATTTGTAATTATTTGTCAGGAAAACAAAAACAGATACATTCTTTTACCGGCTTAATAGAAATTCAGTTGATGGAGAAGATGAATTTTAATTAACCGTTGCTTATTCTTACCTATTAAAGCGTGTAAACCAATAGAAAGTTTACACGTTTTTTAATTATCACCTCTCCTTTTATGCTAAAACTGTAAATAAATTTTACAGCTATTTGTAAAAAAACTTTACAATAATCATTATCAATTGTTTTTCAAACTATTGATTATAAGTAATTTAAATTTTTGGCACGATTATAGATATTCATTCAATAAAAAGATAAAAAATGAATATTCTAAGTTCGTACAGGAGAACCCGTTTTTTTCTTTTGGTAAACATCACCGGATTAGCCATCGGATTGGCTGCTTCCATCATGCTTATTTTGTTCGTTGTCAATGAATTGAGTTACGACAGACATTTTGCTGGAAGCGACCGCATCGTGCGCTTAAATACCGCAATGGACAAAAAGGGCGAGATAAAGTATTTTTCCACCAATCTCGGTATAGCTTATTCGGAATTACCGAAAAAAATAGCGGGAATAGCGTCGGCAGTACGCCTGTTTCCGAATGGAAAAACCGAATTGATTTATGAAACGGAATATTTCCAATTTAGGGGATTTAGGGGTAAATTTTAAATAAAAAATATGAAACAACTTTATTATGCTTTCAGAGCGATTGCCAATGCAAGAGGGAATAACCTGATTAAAATTATTTCTCTGTCCTTAGGACTGCTTATAGGACTCTTGCTTTTTTCTCGTGTGGCTTACGAAGCCACTTTCGATAACTTCTACCAACAGGTTGACCAATTGTATCTACTTAATAACCAATACACAATTGGAGGAAAAGATGTAGGTTCAACGCACATCGTCATGGCGCCGATGGCTCCCACCCTCAATGATGAATTTCCGGAAGTGACTTATGCCTCAACGGTTTATGCCAATATGGAAAAAGAACCCTTCTTCTTTGGTGATAAGCGGTACGAGTTGAAACCCTTGATTGCCGATTCGCTTTTTTTCAAAACCCTCGGTGTAAAGGTATTGAAAGGCGACGACCGGATGCTGGGCGTTTTGGACAATATTTTTATCTCAGACCAAACAGCCCGATTGGTATTCGGGGACGAAGACCCAATAGGTAAAACCCTGTTGTATAAGCAGAACTACACCTATACTGTACAAGGCGTTTTTGAACATATTCCCGACAACAATTCCCTGCGCGGCGATGTGGTGATTTCTTTTGCCAACTTCAGCAAGCAATTAGGATTCGGTACAGGTTGGGATGGCGGAGATAGTTTTTGGGGGATTGTTCGCTTGGCTTCCGGTACAAATCCGGAAAACATCAACCGGGAAATCAATACGGTATGGCGTAAACATTTTGATTACGAACGCTTGGCTCAGGAAGGTTTTGCGATTCATTCTTTCCTGTCTCCTTTCAAAGGAGTTCATTCGGAAAACTCCGGTATCAAAGCCATAACAATCATTCTGTCTACACTCGCCCTGATTATTCTGTTGATTGCCACCTTGAATTATGTGTTGATTTCAATTTCGTCTTTGGTTAAACGCGCCAAAGAAGTGAGTATTCACAAGTGCAATGGCGCTTCCAATCAAAGCATATTCGGCATGTTTATGTACGAAACGGCAATTTTGGTTTTCATCTCTTTGGCGGTGGATATCTTCTTGCTTTTCTTATTCCGTTCACAAATTGAAACCCTGATGGGCGTCCCGCTTCCGGCTATGTTTTCTTTAGCCAACTTATGGGTTTCGGGATTGGTCGTACTGTTTTTGTTCCTGATGGGCGGTATTTTGCCTGCGCGTATTTTCTCGGTGATTCCGGTAACGCAAATTTTCCTTACATTCACCAATAACAGAAGACTTTGGAAACAAATCTTGTTGTTTTTCCAGTTTCTTGGAATCACTTTTGTCGCTTTGTTATTAATTATCGCCGTTCGGCAATACAATCTTTTGATAAATAATGATTTAGGATATAAACCGGAAAACCTTGTTTATCTCCGAATGAATGGTGTAAAAGGAGGAACGAATGAAGAAACCGGTCGGAATATCCAATTGTTACAACAGGAATTAGAACGCTTTCCTTTTGTGGAAACATCCGCTACCAGCATGAGTATTCCGATTGGTTACAGTGGAAACGGCGTGTCTGACGACGATGGCAATGTCTTATTTTCCAGCCGTTATGAAATGGCCGATTACAATTATATCCCGCTGATGCAAATGGAATTTGTAAGCGGAGGAAATTTTACCGGCTCCGGTCAAGTGATTGTTACCGAAAATTTCGTGAAAAAAATAGGGTGGAAGGACAATCCGATTGGGAAAGAAGTAAAGAAAGGATTGAGCAGTAGTTACGGAAAAATAGTCGGCGTGTTGAAAGATTATGTATCTTCCCCCTTGTACGAAGGGAATGGTTATGATCCGGTTTTGATACAAGGCCGTCCTTTTTGTAATAATATACTGACCATTCGTCTTACGGAAATAGCACCCGGAAACCTGAAAGCATTGAATGATAAATTAGTCGAATTATATCCTGACGATGAAATGGGATTGACTATCCTGAAAGACCAGCTTGACAGTCAATATGCTCCGGTTCTCAATTTCAGGAATATTACACTGGTGGCCTGTATCTGTATTTTCCTGATTACTTTGATGGGACTTATCGGTTACGTCAGCGATGAAATTCAGCGGCGGCGGAAAGAAATCGCCCTCCGCAAAATCAACGGTGCAACTGTCGCTAACGTACTGGCTCTCATTGTCGGTAATATATCCTATATGGCTTTACCGGCCATTCTGATTGCTACGGTAGGCGCCTATTTTGCAGGAGAACAACTGCTGCGAATGTTTACAGAAAAGACAGCCCTCAGCGCCGCTGTTTTTTCCGAAGGAATCATGGCTGTTTTACTAATCATAACGGCAGTGGCAACCGTTAAATCTTGGCAGGCGGCCAATGAGAATCCGGCGAAAACAGTGAAATCGGAATAATGAGCCCCAACCCCCAACCCCCTAAAGGGGGCTTGGAATGGTGGAATTTTCAAATGAGTAAAAAATAAATGAGTAAAAAAACAAATATAGTAATAACGCACTCCGCAAAGTCCCCTTTAGGGGATTAGGGGTATTAATAACGCACTCCACAAAGTCCCCTTTAGGAGATTTAGGGGTATAAAAATTAAAAGTCATGTTAAAAATTGAAGAATTAAAAAAAGTATTCCGCACGGAAGAAGTGGAAACAGTCGCATTGAACGAAGTATCAATGGGCGTAAACGAAGGCGAATTTATTGCTATCATGGGGCCTTCGGGTTGTGGTAAGTCCACCATGTTGAATATCCTCGGTTTGTTGGACAATCCGACGTCGGGAAAATATTATCTCGACGGGAAAGAAGTCGGTCATTTGAAAGAAAAGGAACGTACCCAAGCGCGCAAGGGAAACATTGGATTTGTATTCCAAAGTTTCAATCTGATTGAAGAAATGACTGTATTCGAAAACGTGGAACTTCCTTTGGTTTATATGAAAATCAACAAGGCCGAACGCAAGAAGCGGGTAGAAGCCGCCTTGAGTCGGATGAATATCAGTCATCGCGCCAAGCATTTTCCGAATCAATTGTCCGGCGGTCAGCAACAGCGTGTCGCCATCGCCCGCGCTGTGGTAGCCAATCCCAAACTGATTCTCGCCGACGAACCGACCGGTAACCTCGACTCCAAGAACGGAAAAGATGTGATGGATTTGCTCTCGGAATTGAACAAGGAAGGTACAACCATCGTGATGGTGACGCACTCGCAACACGACGCTTCGTTTGCCCATCGCATCATCAACCTGTTCGATGGGGAAATCGTGGCGGAAGTACAGAGCTATATGTAATTAGGAATTAAAAATTAAAAATTAAAAATTGGCTGACGCCTGTTTGCTTCGCTTCGCGACTTTTAGTTCTTAACTTTTAGTTTTTAGTTTTATAAGCGTTCTTTGAGATATTGGTTTACACGTTTTTTATTAAAAAATTGTTTTTGTCGGGAAAATCATGTATATTTGCCGAATGTAAAACAATTAAAAATACAGTGCTATGGAAGAAATTGAAAAGAAAAAAAGGAAAAGGGAGCCTAAAGCTTACTATTACCCGAATGGAGTAAAGACAGAATTTAAGTATGAAGGACCTAAAGACCCGAATAGATTGTCAAAAGCCGGTATGTGGTTGAAAGAACATCCGGAAGGGGTTATTACGGAAATATTAGATATGCGAGCTGTAATGAAATAAACGTATTCAAAATTTTACTTAACTATGGAACGCTATCTTTTAGACACGAATATTGTGTTGTTTTCTTTGTTTTATCCCAAGCGATTACCGAAAAAATGGTATTAATCAGTTCCGACCATAAGTTTGA
>JAITNQ010000122.1 GCA_031290435.1 Candidatus Symbiothrix sp.
GTTCTTGGGTAATAAACGAACCTGCATTGTTGAAAAGATAGGCGTTTACGGCAATCACTTTGAAGTAACGGAGTTCGGCGGCAGCCCCGATAGCGGCGGCCATTTCCTGTATCCATTCCTGTTTGACATGACCTTTACGCAATATAATTCCGATAAAATCAATATTTACCGAACCTTTAATTTTTGTCAGGTCATAGTTTTTTCCCTTGAAGTATTCGACCAATAATTTGATTAACTCCACCGAGTGCATGTTGCAGGTAGTAAAGTTCAATTCGACATATTCGGGCAGGATACCGTTCAGCAGAACGGCGATGTTTTCTTTGCTGAGAGCTTCGGCCGGAATCTTGAATCCTAAGGAAGTTATACCTTTGTTCAAGATGTCCAAAGCCTTTTGGTTGGCCTCGACAAAGTCTGTAACCCTAATGTCTTGGCGAACAAGCCAATCATTGTCATTCTTCGTACCGCGGACGTATGGGAATTTGCCCGGCAACGATTCGGTAGTTTTCAAATCTTTGATGTCTTCACTACGATAAAATGGTCTGACATCAAATCCTTCGTTTGTTTTCCAAACGAGTTTTTTCTCGAAATCGGCGCCTTTGAGGTCGGCAACGATTTTTCCCATCCATTTTTCAGTTGAAACGGGCGGAAATTCAGAGAAAAGTTTTTCTTTAGATTCACTCATAGATTATCCTTTTAAAATTACGCTATATCAAAAAAACACTTGACTGCAAGTCCTGATTGGAATTGCAGTGCAAAATTACAATAAATTGTTTAGAATGAAAAAGATTTTATCGCTTTATTTACAGATAAACAGAGCAAACCGAAGATTACTTCCTGTTAAAAGAAGAATAATCGGTTTTACTCCGTATTGCTGGGAAAATTATTCTTCTGAAAATCCTTGTGTCAATACCGTCCCATCAATTTTCTTTATCAGACCTTGCAAGACATTGCCCGGACCTAATTCCGTAAAGTCTGTTGCGCCGTCGGCAATCATATTGCGAACCGATTGCGTCCATTTTACCGGAGCGGTAAGTTGGGCAATCAGATTGGCTTTGATAAGTATGGGGTCGGTTTCTCCGGTTGTGCTGACATTCTGATAAACGGGACAAACAGGCTTATTGAATACCGTTTCATTGATTGCGTGTTCGAGTTCCGCTTTGGCTTGTTCCATCAGTGGGGAATGAAAAGCGCCGCCAACCTTCAGTTTCAGCGCTCTTTTGGCGCCTGCTTCCAGTAGTTTTTTACAAGCGGTATCCACTCCGGTTAACGTTCCGGAAATCACAATCTGGCCGGGGCAGTTATAATTGGCCGGTACAACAATGTCTTCAATATGCTCGCAGATAGCTTCCACCTTTTCGTCCGACAGATTCAGTACGGCAGCCATTGTGCCGGGATTGGTTTCACAGGCTTTCTGCATGGCTAAAGCCCTTTTGTAGACTAATATCAATCCGTCTTCGAATGACAAAGCGCCTGCTGCGACCAAAGCGGAAAATTCGCCCAAAGAATGACCGGCAACCATTTGCGGTTTAAAATCATCGCCCAGCGTCTTTGCCGGAATGACGGAATGTAAAAAAATAGCAGGCTGTGTCACTTTTGTTTGACGAAGATTCTCATCTGTACCATTGAACATTAAATCTGTGATGCTAAATCCTAAAATTTCATTCGCTTTTTCAAACAATTCTCTGGCTAAAGCCGATTTTTCGTACAAGTCTTGACCCATGCCTACGAATTGCGCTCCCTGTCCGGGGAAAACATATACCTTCATAGATAGTTAAAAATTTAAAATAGGCTGCAAAGGTACAAAGAATTATAGAATAAGCAAAAAAACACATAAGCATCAGTGATTCAACGAATAATTAAATCTTAACTATTTTGTAACACTTCTGTAGCCAAGCTGTAATGTATCAAGTTTACTTTTGCATAAAGAGAATTTTTATTTGTATGGCAAAAAAATTGAGACGAATCATAGAACGGCTATTTGAAGGTTTGTTGACTTTAAGCGGAGGTTTGACAAGTCTTGCTATTTTGTTGATTATTGTCTTTTTGTTCAAAGAAGGCTTGGGATTGTTCAATAACGCTGTCGTAGAGAAGGGATATGTTCTTTGTGTCCATTCTGAAAATGAAATTAAACATCTGAACCAAAGTCAAATAAAAAACATATTCGATTATGAAATCACGAATTGGCAAGAATTGGGCGGAGCGGATGAGGAAATCATGCCGTTTCGTTTTGATGAAATATTTTCCCGCTATCCCGATGAAGAATTAGGTGAAGATTATTCGCTATTACCTCAAAAAATAGGCGAAATTATCGCCCAAAATTCCAATATCATCGCTTTTTTGCCCGAAAAATACCTGCCGGATGAAATTATCGGTTCTTCATTCTCTACGGACTCCGTTGCTACTCGTTTCATTCGAATTGTCGATACGCCATTGATTACCCCTTCCGCTTTTTTTGGCGGAAAAGAATGGATGCCCACAGCTACCCCAGCAGCCCAATTCGGGGTATTACCTTTGTTATCCGGAACTTTATGGGTCAGTCTTTTTGCCATTTTGATCGCTTTACCTTTGGGATTGGGCGTTGCCATATATTTGTCTGAACTGGCCGGAGATCGAATGCGTAAAATACTGAAACCGGTTATCGAATTGTTGGCAGGTATTCCTTCAGTGGTATACGGTTTTTTCGGTTTGATAGTTTTGGTTCCGTTGATTCAGAAAATTTTTCGATTGCCTGTCGGAGAAACGGCTTTTGCCGGTAGTCTGATATTGGCTGTCATGGCTTTACCGACTATAATTACCATTGCAGAAGATGCGATGCGCAACACGCCGCGCGCCATGCGGGAAGCCAGCTTGGCTTTGGGAGCTACGTCATGGCAAACCATTTACAGGGTAATCATACCATACGCTTCATCGGGTATCTTAGCGGCAGTTGTCTTGGGTATAGGCAGAGCAGTCGGTGAAACCATGGCCGTACTGATGGTGACCGGGAATGCAGCGCTTATGCCTCATTCCTTGTTTGAATCCGTCCGCACTATTCCTGCCACCATTGCGGCGGAATTAGGCGAAGCGCCTGCCGGTGGCACACATTATCAGGCGCTCTTTCTTTTGGGCTGCATATTATTTATTTTTACCCTGATTATCAGCATTTCGGTAGAGTTGATTTCGAAAAAACAGGAGAGCGCCTAAGATTTTTGCCCATAGAGCATTCCTATCAATAGAAAAATGTTTGACATCTTCAACTAAAACCTCGTAGAGGTTTCATTTATTTGTTTTGTGAATCCCCTACCAACGTTGGTGTTAGTGTGTTGCCAACGTTGGCAACAAGATGTTGTGAAAACAAGTGCATAAATCGCATAAAATCAATAATATTTAACACATAATTGATAAAAAAAATGAAAAATATTGTTTGTATTTTGCGTAATTAGAAAAATAAACGCTACATTTGCATAAAATATTTAAAACTTATTGATTTTTATGTCATATTTGAATATCGTTAATAATTTAATTCATAAAATATATGAAAAGTAAAATTCTCTTTGCCTTCTTCATGATGATGATGATGGCCGTAACTGAAGCCAATTCAGTTGAGTACCAACCCTCATCCATTGCAGACGGTGTCCTATATGTAAAGCAAACCGGCACTGGCAATGGCTCCTCGTGGGCAAACGCCTATTCCCAATTGGCCGACGCCCTGCTGGCAGCACAAACCAATACTAATATCAAGGAAATTTGGGTAGCCGCAGGAACCTACAAACCCTTATACGCTACCGACGGTGCATCTACCAACCCGCGCGACAGAGCATTTGTATTGGTCGAAGGCCTGAAAATCTACGGCGGCTTTCCGGCCGATGCCAACGATACCGACCATACCTCCATACTAACAAGGGGGCTTGCCCCCTTGTATGACCCCTTGTCAAATGCCACCATCCTCAGCGGCGATATCGACGGCGACAATACATTAACCGATAACGCCTACCATGTAGTAATCGGCACAAACATTGCCGCTGACGGCAAAACCATCCTCGACGGCTTTACCATTACCGGCGGAAATGCAGACGGCGGTAACAGCTCTATCCTTGTAAACGAACGATATGTTTTTCGCAACTCCGGCGGCGGGATACATAATATATATTCATCTCCCACGCTCACGAACCTTACCATCAGTGGAAATACAGTAACTACTGGCTCCGGAGGCGGGATATATAATAATTATTCTTCATCTCCCACGTTCACGAACGTTACCATCAGCGGAAATACGGCAGAGAACGCTGGCGGGATATATAGTAATGGAGGTTCTCCCACGTTCACGAACGTTACCATCAGCGGAAATACGGCAGACGTATTTGGCGGCGGGATTTATGGAGGTTCTTTCACGCTCACAAACAGTACCATCAGCGGAAATACGGCATATTATTCCGGCGGCGGAGTATATAATAGTGTAGGTTCTCCTACGCTCACGAATGTTACCATCAGCGGAAATTCGGCACATTACGGCGGCGGCGGAATATATAATGGAGGTTCTCCCGCGCTCACTAATGTTACCATTAGCGGAAATATAGCACCCTCCGGCGGCGGGATATATAATAGTGGAGGTTCTCCCACGCTCACGAACCTTACCTTCAGTGGAAATACGGCAGAGAATGGCGGCGGGATATATAGTAATGGAGGTTCTTCCACGTTCACGAACGTTACCATTAGCGGAAATAGGGCAAACACAAGGGGAGGCGGGATACATAATTCTTCTTCCTCATCTCTCAAACTCACGAACTCCATTCTGTGGGGCAACAGTGCAGCTGCCGGAAGTAATGTTTACACCAATGGTGGTAGTCTCACCTATAATTACAGTTTGCTACAGGACGAAAGTTTGACAGGTTCAGGCAACTTAAACGGCACGCTACCGACAAACGATCCGCTGTTTGCATCACCTGCCGCTGCATCATCTGCTCCCACCACTACCGGCAACTACCGCCTGAAGTCGACCAGCCCCCTCATCGACAAAGGCAATAACGGATTGTATGAATCTACAACAGGACGTGTCCTCCAGTCGGATGTGGATCTCGACGGCAACCCCCGCCTTTCGGACGCAAGCATCGACTTGGGCGCGTATGAGTTTTTTGGATTGATTTGGACAGGCCTTTCCGACAATAAATGGATAGAACCCAGGAGTTGGAATACCGAAGAAATTCCGAACGCAAATTTGTCGGTTTATATCCCAGGGAAGCTCACCACTTATCCGGTTTTAACGGAGGCGGACAATGCTACTGTCAAAGACGTCCGTTTTGGCCCCGGCGCCGAAATAGGCCGTCAGGATTTGCTGAACTACGAGAAAGCCTTTGTCCAATTGGATTTCGGCACAAACGGAAGTGACTTGGAGCGCGACCGTTGGTACATACTTGCCAATCCCTTGCAGGAACTCTATGCAGGCGACTTCAGCTTTGGCGGTTATCCCGGCATGGATATGAAACTGTTCAAAAAAGAATCGCCACAGAGCGAAAAAGCCATATGGAAACGAATTAACGGTCTTGAGCAATCTTTCTCTGCCGGCGACGGCTTTATTGTCTGGCTGGCGCCCAACCCCAGCGGGCAAGGAGAAAAAGGCTTGCTCCTTTCCAAGGGTATCCTCGAATTGCCCTATCTCAACAATGCCAACGTTCCGGCCAATGTACACTGGACGCATCATTATACAACGTCTACTTCTACTTCCACTTTCGGCGGATGGAAAGAAGACAACGGGTCTATAGTTGAATACGGATCATCCGGAGCCGCCGTTCGCCACTTGGACAAGGCCTACCGCTTGGCCGGACAGACCGTTACTAAAACCTTGGACGCAGGTCAGGATCTTTTCGCCATAGTTGGTAATCCGTTTATGGGCAGCATTGACTTTCCTGCGTTGCAAGCGGCAAATCCATCCGTCATCAAAAGCACTTACCAGATATGGATTGGCCCCGGCGGCGCTTTGGGCGGCAGTTATGCAGGATACAATGTATCCGGTGGCGCCTTCGGTCGCGAAGGTGTGAATGTGAACAACTACATTGCACCCATGCAATCGTTTATCGTTGAAAAATCCGATGTCGACGCTCCTGCAACTTTGGCTTTCGACTTGGCTGCTATCGGCGCTACCGGTGTTCAAACGGAATTACGGTCTACCGCTCCTCCGGTCGACAAACTGGCTATTGTCGCTTCGACCGCACAGGCAGGCGTCCGCACCGTGATTGTTTCCCGTCAGGAAGGCGGC
>JAITNQ010000146.1 GCA_031290435.1 Candidatus Symbiothrix sp.
GCAATGGACTGCGGGCCATCCTGCCTCCGCATGATCGCAAAGCACTACGGAAAAAGTTTTTCCGTACAGCAGTTGCGCGAAAAATCACATATTCTCCGCACGGGCGTCAACTTATTGGGGCTTAGCGAAGCTGCCGAAAGTATCGGTTTCAGGGCGACAGGCGTTCGTACCTCTATCCAAAAATTGAAAGAGCAAGCCAAACTCCCCTGTATGATTCATTGGAATCAGGAACACTTTGTGGTACTGTATAAAATAAGCCGGAAAAAAGACAAGTGGTTTTTCCATATCGCAGACCCTGCTTACGGATTGCTTAAATATGAAGAGGAAGCGTTTAAGAAATGTTGGATTACCACAATACAAGGAGGAATAGAGAAAGGAGTCGCCATGTTTCTGGAAACCACTCCGCAGTTTTACGAAACGGAAGCTATCAAATACGAAGGCATATCGCTTTGGTTCTTACTGAATTACGTAAAACCTTACCGGAAGATGATCAATCAATTAATCATCGGCCTGTTTCTCGGAAGCCTTTTGCAGTTGGTACTGCCTTTTCTTACGCAATCTATTGTCGATCATGGGATTGGTCACAGAAGCCTGAGTTTCATCCAATTGGTGTTGATAGCCCAATTGGTGTTAATTGTCAGTCGTACCTTCATCGAAGTGATCCGGCGCACGATACTGCTGCATATCAGTACCCGCGTAAATGTGTCCCTCATCTCCGACTTCCTGACCAAACTGATGAAATTGCCGATGCGCTTCTTCGACAGCAAATTGGCAGGCGACCTTATCCGGCGCATCGAAGACCATAAACGCATTGAATCCTTCCTGACCCAATCGGTATTAAGTATTTTGTTTGCCGTCATCACCGTACTGGTATTCAGTGTTGTACTGGTAATTTATGACTTCAAGATATTCCTGCTTTTCATTGTTTCCAGCATATTGTACATTGGGTGGGTAAAACTGTTCATGAAAAAAAGAGCCGATCTCAACCGGAAGAATTTCGAACAGATGGCATTGCACCAAAACAACCTGATGCAGCTGATTTACGGGATGCAAGACATCAAACTCTTGGGGTGTGAGAAACAAAAACGCTGGGAATGGGAAGGTATCCAAGCCTCCCTGTTTAAAATCAGTATCAGTTCGTTGAATTTGGGACAATGGCAGCAAGTGGGCGCCGTGCTGATCAATGAAGTGAAGAACATATTGATTACCGTACTTTCGGCCATCGCCGTGCTGGATGGCTCTATTACCTTGGGCGCCATGCTTTCCATACAGTATATTATCGGACAGATGCAGGGGCCGATTGAACAATTCGTGCTTTTCATGCAACAGGAACAGGACGCACGCTTGAGCTTGGAGCGATTGGGCGAAATACACGGACAACCGGATGAAGAACAAAACGGTATCAATGATATCAACGAATTGGGTTCGGGTTTACCCATTACTTTCAGGAATGTATCCTTTACTTATGGCTCACAAAAATCAAAACGGATTATTCAGGATCTTTCATTGGAAATACCTTTCGGAAAAACGACAGCCATTGTAGGTCTTAGCGGCAGCGGAAAAACCACCCTGATAAAATTGATGCTCGGATTTTATCCGCCTACCGAAGGGGACGTCCTGCTGGGAAATAATTCCCTTAAAAATATCAGTTTCAAAGAATGGCGGAAGCATTGCGGCGTAGTGATGCAGGAAGGCTATATTTTCAACGATACCATTGCGAACAACATTGCACAGGGCGTTAAACGATAGACAAAGAACGACTGTTGTATGCCGTAAAAATGGCAAACATACAGGAATATATTGACGGTTTACCCTTACGTTACAACACGAAAATCGGAAATACAGGGCAGGGACTTAGCCAGGGACAAAAGCAACGTATCCTGATAGCAAGGGCTATATACCGCAACCCTGAATTTATCTTTTTTGATGAAGCAACCAATGCCTTGGATACCAATAATGAGCGGATTATTCAAGAAAACCTGAGCCGTTTTTTCAACAACAAAACGGTGATAATTGTCGCTCACCGCTTGAGCACGGTAAAGGACGCCGACCAGATTGTTGTATTGAAACAGGGGCAGATTGTTGAAAAAGGAACGCACAGCGAACTTACCGACTTGCAGGGAGATTATTACAATTTGGTTCGAAATCAGTTAGAACTGAGTAATTAAAAGTACGATGGACAATAACAGCCACATAACAGATAAAGATTCCCATTCGCAAATAGAATTGCGTAATCAGGAAATGACGGATTTGCTGGGCGATGCTCCGGTTTGGTTAATCCATACCGGCAGTTACCTGCTTTATGGTGTTTTGTCAATGTTTCTTTTAGGCACGGTTTTCATCAGTTATCCGGATGTAGTAAGAGGACAAGCTGTTATTGACGACCTGGCAAATGTGGAATGGGTAACCGTCAATTCAAGTGGACAAATTGAGACTCTTTTTGTGAGAAATGACTCCATCGTAAAACGCGGCGATACGATAGGGGTCATTCAAAATTCAGCAAGATTGACTGATGTCAAAAGATTTTGCCGGGTATTGACAAATATAGAAGAATATTACCTGACAAATAATACCAACCTGTTAAGGGTATTCCCTTTCGATCTGATTATGGGGGAGATGTCGGAGTCTTATGAAGTCTTTACGCAAGCGGTAAAAAATTGTCTTATCTATGATGACTATCATTATTTTGCACAAAGAAAAACTTTTCTTCAAAAGGAATTGGGAATCTTAAAGCGGGAACCTGAGAAAAACGAATTGCCCATACTGAAAGTAGAGCGTGATATTTTCGAACTGTCCATTGCGCACAAAATGGAAATGGAAAAAAACAAAAAACAATTGGAAGTTGCCTACGAAAACATGGTGAACAGCCTTAAAAGCTGGGAATCTAAATATCTTATAAAAAGCAACAACGAAGGACGAATTGTTTTGGGAGATGTACGAGGATTGACACGCATGATTAATAAAGGGGACACAATATGTTCGGTTATTTCAAATAACAAAGAAGAATTTGTAGCGAGAATGCAATTAGGGCAAGATAAAGTTGCAGGCGTGGAAGTCGGCAATCCGGTCAACATCAATTTAGCAAAGTATCCCTCGCATACTTACGGGATTCTAAGAGGTGAAGTAACTTCAATATTTTTTATCCCCTACAACAAGATGTATGAAGTTAACATTACGTTCCCGCATCAACTGATAACAACAACGCAAAAGGAAATAAAATATGAATTGGGATTAGCGGGAGAGGCAGATATAATCACTTCAAACAGAAGCATACTGTCTCGCATATTCAATCCGATTTATAATCTTTTTGGAAAAAGAGAGTTTGAAAACGACAATAATCAATAATCAATAATTGAGTGTTTAACAATAAAATAAAAATGTTATGAAAGAGAAAGAAAAGAAACGAGAGAAAAATTCAGAAGATGAAACTGTAGAATTGAATATTGAAGAGTTAATGGACGTACAGGGAGGAATCGAAGATACCGGTGACGACCAAAAAGAAAGTTGTGGCTTAGGTTGCTTTCTGGGAGCAGGTTCAGGAGGAAATGGGAATAAATGAAATTTAGAATAAATATAGGTGATCACTATAATTTGGTGAGGAATTTTTTCCTT
>JAITNQ010000158.1 GCA_031290435.1 Candidatus Symbiothrix sp.
TAAAAGAAGAAGTTGGACTCACTCCAGACGAATACATCCGTTGTTTCATCGATACTGGGGCTTGATAATCAGTTGTTATGGCGCTGGTACCGGGATCATTTAAGCGGATTCAGAGAATCGGAGCAAAATGGGAGTCATTATCAACATGATTTGCAGTTGTCCAAAAATGAAACGGTTCGGGTACCTATTTTCAAGCCGGAGAATATAGGTCCGGCGATGGCGATTGATGAAAAGCAAATCGGAGAAGAAATGCACACCCTTGTGAGCAACAGGGAAAGCGGCAAGATAGCGCTCATGGTCAGGAGTATGCGTTACGCGGATTTACAGAAAGTCTTGAACAAAGAGGATTTATCTTGCCGCAAGGTAGAAATACTTACCCGCGACTTGTCCCCCTTGTACGCAAAAGTGGGTAATGAACTGTTTTTCAATTCGAGTCCGATTGCCGATAAATTTCACATCATCCGCAGCCTGATGGAAGCCTGTCAGGATGTGCGGGTACGCTTGCGACAGGACAAACTTAGGGAAAAAAGAATCTGTTACGAAATTCATAAAAAACAGGAAAAGGAATACAAAAAAGAATGTTTATTGCATGATGTTGAATATATTAAGAAAACATTTAAATACAAAGAACCGATATTGGAAAACGGTGAAACGGTTTTGGAAGGACTGGCGCGAAGCCGCTACCTGCTCTTTATATATTCCCACGATTGGACACTTTCACAACGAAACAGAGCCTTTGCCCTGTTTGAGAAGTTTCCCGAAATTAAGAAAGTCTATGACCGGGCATGTGAATTCCGTGACTGGATGAAAAAAGAAAATGTCGGTAAAAGCATTCGACTGATTAAACAGAATTTGAATACTTGGTTTGCCCATGTGGAAAAAGACGATATTGATGAAATGCTCAACTTCAAATCCTTAGTTGAAAGAAATACCTTGCCCATTTTGAATTACTTCCGATTTGGAGCTACCAATGCTATTGCGGAAAATATAAACAGTCGGATACAGAGGTTCATTATGATCAATCAAGGGACCAGAGACAGGGAGTTCTTTTACTTTCGCATAGGAAAATATTTTTCCAGCACATCAATTTAATATTTCGCCCTTCCTTTGCAGGAATATCTTTCGTAAATAATGAATTTAATCGGGTAGGATTAAGCAAACTAATTGACACAGAGTTAGGTGCACGAGTAAAGTATGTAGGCTATTCCTATAGTGACATTATCCGTAACCAGTTCAATGTTTTTTTCTGTGGAGGGGAATGTGCCGAAGACATTCAAAGCCATTTCAGGGAGTCCCTGGAACAGATACCGGGCAATCACGTACCGAGTGCCGATACTTTATTGAGAGGGATAAAAGAACTATCCGTTGCAAATACCACAGTTGTATCCGACAGAGGTCAAACCTACAATTTCAACATCAATGAGAAACTAAATGAATTGAATATAAAGAGTTTACTTCTAACAAAGCAATTAGAATCAGGTGAGTTATATGATTTTGATTATGACAATCAAATCATCGTCCACGACAAATACGATGCCAAGCCTACCTATAAGAAAACCAAAGGCTATTTTCCGGGCATTGCAACCATTAGCAATAAGATCGTTTATATCGAAAACAGAGACGGTAATGCTAACGTGAAGACAGATCAGGCAGAAACACTTTCCAGATCTTACGGATTATTGGAGAAATACGGGCTAAAAATCAACCGTTCCCGCATGGATGCCGGTTCCTATTCGAAAAAGATTATTGAAGTAGTAGCAAAAAACAGTAAAACGTTTTATATCCGTGCCAATAAATGCGAGAGTTTATTTGAAAAAATCTGTGCGGTAAAAGATTGGCAACAAGAGGAAATCAACTTTATTCAATACCAAGTGGCCTCCATTGAATTTACACAGTTTTATGCAGAAAAACATTATCGGTTAGTCATTATGCGAGAAAAGAACAAAGACGGTCAACTGAATGTTTTTAGCGGCGATAACTTCAATTACCGCTGTATATTAACCAATGATTGGGAGAGTACGGAAAAAGTGGTCATCGAATATTACAATCAGCGGGGAGCCAGCGAAAAAATCTTTGATATACAGAATAATGACTTCGGATGGAATCATCTTCCCTGTTCGGATATGAATCATAATACGGTATACCTGATACTGATGGCTATTGCCAAAAACTTTTACAACTATATGATCCAATTGGTTTCAATGGTTTTTGAAGATATCAAACCCACATCAAGACTTAAACGATTTATTTTCAGATTTATATCTGTATCAGGCAAGTGGGTATATCAGTCTCGACAATGGAAACTCCGTTTATATACGGATAGACCCTACGAGAAACTTTGTTGCTGAAAAACAGTTGCAAAGGAAGTAAAATACGATGGATAAAGGGATTGTTACGCCTCGATTTTTACATGAGAAATCTTTATATATAATTATATGTCAATATATTACATTAATTTCATTGTATTATATTCGCAAAATAAATGCAAGTATTTTACATATATATTGCAAGTATTTTGCAAAGTAAACATCAATCTATTGCAAAGAAACTCCATTTGCCAAACAAAATT
>JAITNQ010000175.1 GCA_031290435.1 Candidatus Symbiothrix sp.
GGAATGGGACCTGTTAGGCCTGCCGCTGGGTAAACATACCATCCGGATGAGGGTACACTTCCTGACCAACGCATATATCAATTATGAAACTACGATATTGATTTGCCCACCGAGGATACCGGTCAATCCCCGTTATTAATGCTAAAATATTAAGGCGGTTGTAAGCTTACAATGGGGCGCTGCAAAAATTTTGAAGCCATTGTAAGCTTACATTCGTTCGCTGCAAAAATTTTGAAGCCATTGTAAGCTTACAATCGTTTGCTACAAAAATTTTGAAGCCATTGTAATCTTACATTCGTTTGCTGCAAAAATTTTGAACCCATTGTAAGCTTACATTCGTTTGCTGCAAAAATTTTGAAGCCATTGTAAGCTTACAATCGTTTGCTGCAAAAATTTTGAAGCCATTGTAAACTTACATTCGTTTGCTGCAAATATTTTGATGGGTAGCAAGGCGCGTAGCGCCGCTATTTTTGTAGCCGGGTGCGTAAGCGCCCGGTAACAATGTGCACAATCTCACCCAGAGCAGCGTAGCTGCGACACAAAGTCCCCTTTAGGGGATTTAGGGGTAGGGGATTTAGGGGTAGCAACCTCCATATCACAAAAATAACGGCGCTACGCGCCTTGCTACACCTCGGTGAAAAAAAAGTTTTAGCCTCATCTATTGACTTTTTGTCGTTTAATTATAAAATTGTACCTTTGCATGCTCATTTAATAATCCGGATTATGCGACAATTTTCAGGAAAAAGTTTTCTTTTTATCATTATTACAGCTTTAAGTTGTAATTTAGCTTCAGCACAAAAAAAATCATCCGTTTATAAAAACGGGTGGATTGATTTTAACAAAAACGGCGTAAAAGATGTTTACGAAGATACGGAAGCGCCTATTGATTTAAGAGTTGCAAATCTTTTATCTCAAATGACTTTGGCGGAAAAAACTTGTCAGCTGGCAACGTTATACGGTTCGGGACGGGTTTTACGGGACTCTTTGCCCACGCCGCAGTGGAAAAAAGAAATCTGGAAAGACGGTATAGCCAACATTGACGAACAGGCCAACGGCATCGGTAGTCCTTACAAGACAAGTTTATCCTGGCCTTGGGCGACAAGCATCCATAACCGGCAATCCATTCAGCGCTGGTTTGTGGAAGAAACCCGGCTGGGAATACCTGTCGATTTTACCAACGAAGGCATACGCGGACTTTGCCATGACAGGGCGACTATGTTTCCTGCCCAATGTGGACAGGGCGCTACATGGAACCGTGAAATGATTGCAGAAATAGCGCGTGTAACGGCTGAAGAAGCCCTTGCTTTAGGATATACCAATATTTATTCCCCTATTCTGGATATTGCGCAAGACCCCCGTTGGGGTAGGGTTGTGGAGTCTTATGGAGAAGACCCTTATTTGACCGGAGAATTGGGCTTGCAAGCCGTCAAAACATTGCAAAATAATCAATTGGTTTCAACGCCTAAACATTTCGCCGTGTATTCGGTTCCGGTAGGCGGCCGAGACGAGGGTACGCGTACCGACCCGCATGTTGCGCCCCGTGAGATGCGTACCTTGTATCTGGAACCTTTCCGTAAGGCATTTGTCGACGGACATGCATTGGGTGTTATGAGTTCTTACAATGATTATGACGGAGTTCCCATCACGGGAAGTCATTATTTTTTAACGGAAATACTGCGTAATGAATTTGGGTTCAAAGGCTATGTCGTTTCGGACAGTGAAGCGGTCGAATTTCTGCTGTCAAAACACCGTGTTGCTTCCGATTCGGTGGACGTCGTAGCGCAAACAATCAATGCGGGACTGAATGTCCGGACGAATTTTACACCTCCGCAAAATTATATTTTACCGCTTCGCAAAGCGGTTGCAGAAGGAAAAGTAACGATGGAAACCATCGATTCCCGTGTGAAAGATGTATTGAAGGTGAAATTTCTGTTGGGTTTGTTTGACAATCCTTATAAAGGAAATGTCGAAACAGTCGATAAAATTCTACACAGTCCCGAACATCAAGCTGTTTCCTTAAAAGCAGCCCTGCAATCTTTTGTGTTGTTGAAGAACGAAAACAATACCCTTCCCTTGTCGAAAAAACTAAAAAAAATAGCGGTTATCGGCCCCAATGCCGATGAAGTAAAAAACCTGATTTGCAGATATGGACCGGCAAATGCGCCGATTATCACTGTTTATAAAGGCATAAAAGAATATTTACCGGATGCGGACGTCCGATATGCCAAAGGCTGTGAAATCATTGACAAGCATTTTCCGGAGAGCGAGTTATATACCGTTCCTTTAGACCTTGAAGAACAAAAACAAATTGACGAGGCCGTCGATTTGGCAAAGCAATCCGAGGTTGCCATCTTGGTTTTGGGTGGAAACGAAAAAACAGTCAGGGAGGAATATTCCCGTTCTAATCTGAATTTGGCAGGCCGTCAACAGCAATTGTTAGAAGCCGTTTATGCAACCGGAACACCGGTCGTTCTGTTGTTGATTGACGGGCGTGCGGCCACTATCAATTGGGCGGACAAATATATTCCGGCTATCGTACACGGATGGTTTCCCGGTGAATTTATGGGAAATGCAGCCGCACAAGTCTTGTTTGGCGACTACAATCCGGGAGGGAAATTGGCGGTTACTTTCCCAAAATCCGTGGGACAAATTCCATTTGCTTTCCCTTTTAAACCGGGTTCCGATACAAAAGGCCCTGTGCGGGTTAGCGGCGCTTTATACCCCTTCGGGTATGGGTTAAGCTATACCACCTTCGAATTAAGTAAGCTGAAAATTAGCAACAAAGTGCTATATCCGGACCAATCAATAATCGTTTCCGTAGCTGTAAAAAATACAGGAACGCGGGAAGGCGACGAGGTCGTACAAATCTACCTTCGCGATGATGTCAGTTCCGTAACCACTTACGAAAAAACGCTCCGTGGCTTTGAACGGATACACCTGAAACCGGGCGAAGAAAGAAATGTGGTTTTTACACTTAGTCCGCAAGATTTAGGATTATGGAACAAAGAGAATCAGTTTGTAGTTGAACCGGGCGCCTTTTCTGTCATGTTAGGCAATTCGTCCCGGGACATACAATTAGAAGACCATTTCACAGTGATAAAAAAATAAAAACGTCATTTCAATGACGAAATCAATAAAATAAATAATATGGAAAAATATCAAAGATTTCAGCAATTTCTTTCGGAAGAATTGGACTCCATTCGGACAGCCGGTTTATACAAGGAAGAAAGGATTATCGTTTCTCCGCAATCGGTGTCTATCGGATTGGCTTCCGGAAAAGAAACGCTTAACTTTTGTGCAAACAACTACTTGGGTTTATCCGACAATCCGGGTTTGATTGATGCGGCTATTCAAGCTATGAAAAATCGCGGTTACGGAATGTCGTCTGTACGGTTTATCTGTGGGACGCAAGATTTGCATAAGCAATTGGAGGAAGCTATCGCCCGTTTTTTCGGCACAGAAGATACCATTTTGTATGCCGCTTGTTTCGATGCGAACGGTGGCGTTTTCGAACCGCTGTTGAGCGAAGCGGATGCGATTATTTCGGATGCGCTCAATCATGCTTCGATTATTGACGGCGTACGCTTGTGCAAAGCTGTCCGTTATCGGTATGCCAATGCGAATATGGAAGATTTGGAAGAACAATTGAAAGCGGCGCAAAAACAACGTTTCCGGCTTATTGTTACCGATGGGGTTTTCTCCATGGACGGTAATGTAGCGCCTTTGGATAAGATTTACGAACTGGCTCGGAAATACGATGCGATGGTGATGGTCGATGAATCACATTCGGCCGGTGTAGTCGGCAAAACCGGCAGGGGAACTACCGAACAATTCAATCTGAGGGGAAAAGTTGAAATTCTTACCGGAACCTTAGGCAAAGCTTTTGGCGGCGCTATTGGTGGGTTTACCACAGGCCGGAAAGAAATTATCGGCATGCTTCGTCAACGTTCTCGGCCTTACCTGTTCTCCAATTCTATTCCGCCATCTGTGGCGGGAGCCGGGATTTACACTTTCAATTATTTAGAAAATTCAAGCGACTTGGTAGACAAGTTACATGAAAACACGGCTTATTTTGTAGAAAAGATGAAAAATGCCGGTTTTGATATCAAGCCTACGCAATCGGCTATTTGCGCGGTGATGCTGTACGATGCGAAACTATCGCAGGATATGGCTGCCCGATTGCAGGAAGAAGGCATTTATGTGACCGGATTCTACTATCCGGTTGTTCCGAAAGGGCAGGCGCGTATACGGGTACAACTTTCGGCTGCGCACAACAGAGAACAATTAGATAAATGTATTACGGCATTTGCCAAAACAGGAAAAGAATTAGGCGTTTTGAAATAATCCAAATATGAAGAAGATACTTATTGTAGGAAGTACGGGGCAGATTGGTTCCGAACTAAGCATTCGTTTGCGTTCAATTTATGGGAGAGATAATGTGGTTTGCGGTTTCTACACACCGCCTTATCCGGATGGTTTTTTTGATGCCGGGCCTACCGCAGAAATAAATGCATTGCATATTGAGCAGATAGCCGAAGCGGTGAAAAAAAATAAAATCGACACCATTTACAATCTGGTGGCGATTTTGTCGGCCACTGCCGAAAAACATCCGAAATTAGGATGGGATGTCGGTATCGGCAGTCTGATGAATTGTTTGGATGTAGCCAAGGAATACAATTGTGCGGTTTTTACGCCGAGTTCGATTGGCGCTTTCGGGCCGAATACGCCGAAAGACCAAACGCCTCAAGACACGGTTCAGCGGCCGAATACGGTGTATGGCATCACGAAAGTGCTCGGCGAATTGGTCAGCGATTATTATTATGAACGATGGAAAGTAGATGCTCGTTCGGTTCGTTTTCCGGGAATCATTTCCTCCATGACTTTACCCGGAGGCGGGACAACCGATTACGCGGTAGATATTTATTATAAAGCGGTACAGGGTGAAGATTTTATTTGTCCTCTACAAGCAGGTACTTTCATGGACATGATGTATATGCCGGATGCTTTGGATGCAGCTATCAATATTATGGAAGCGAATCCGGATAAATTGGTGCATCGCAATTCGTTTAATGTCGCGTCCATGAGTTTTGACCCGGAAATGATTTACAAGAGCATCAAAAAGCAGTATCCCGATTTCCGGATGACGTATGCTATTGACCCCTTGAAACAAAGCATTGCAAATTCATGGCCCAACTGTTTAGATGATTCCTGCGCCCGTGAAGAATGGGGTTGGCGCCCGAATTTCGATTTGGAACGGACTACGAAAGATATGATTGAACAACTGAAGATCAAACTTTTATAAGTAAAAAACCGATGATGTGAATAGGGAGCTATGCTCCCATTCGCTTCATCCGGAAGTTACGGCGCCGGCTTTGAAGAAAAAATGAATTAATTAATCCCAATTTGCCTGATCAATAAGTAAATCAGCGCAGCCAGCGTAGCGCTTACCGGAATGGTAAGAATCCATGCCCAGAGTAGATTGATAGTGAGACCCCAACGGACGGCCGACAAACGTTTCACGGAACCGACCCCCATGATGCTCCCCGTTATTACGTGTGTTGTACTGACAGGAATACCCAAACGTTCGGTGATTTGCAGGGTGATTGCACCGGCTGTTTGCGCACAGAATCCTTCGACCGGCGTTAGTTTGGTGATTTTATTCCCCATGGTTTTCATGATTTTCCATCCACCGGACATGGTGCCGATGGCAATTGCTGTGAAACAGGCAAAAGGAACCCAGTCGTGAATATCGGAAATATTGGACAGTTGCAGCCAATGCGGTAAACTTGCCGGATCTACGGTTGAGTTGAAAGTTATCAAGGCAACGCCGATTACACCCATTACTTTTTGAGAGTCGTTCAGTCCGTGCGTAATACTCAGCCATGCGGAAGAAACCAATTGTAACCGTCGGAATCTGTGTTCCGCTTTCTTGGGTATCGCTTTTTTCGAAAGATGTAAGGTGATAAGTGTGATGATGGCTCCTCCTAACATTCCAATGAGCGGAGCAGCAACAATAAATGCAATCGTAATGAACAATCCGTCATGTCCCGTATAGTGAATCGAATGAAAACCGCCGTATGTAACCGCCGCTCCTGCAAGACTTCCGATAAGCGTATGAGAAGATGAAGACGGGATGCCGAACCACCAGGTAATCAGGTTCCAGATAATTGCGGCAATGATTGCCGATAAAATTACCGGCAAGGTGGCAAACTCAGGCAGAACTGTTTTGTAAACTGTGGTGGCAATGTTAAAACCGAGCCAATATTTTGCTAAGAAAAATGCAACAAAATTGAAGAAAGCAGCCCAGATAACGGCCTGCATAGGTGTTAAAACTTTGGTAGTAACAACGGTTGCAATTGAATTGGCTGCATCGTGGAATCCGTTGATATAATCAAAAATAAGGGCAAGGACAATGATAGATAGAAGTAGTACCATGATTAATTTCCAGGGTTACGCGTATTTTACAATAATGGTTTTCAAAACTTTACCTACATTATTGACCTTATTGGCCGACTTTTCCAATTCTTGAATGATTTCTTTCAGCTTTATCAGTTCAATGGTTCTTATATCGCTCTGAAACAGATTTGAAGTTCCTTCTTCATATATTCCGTCGGCTTCTTCTTCCAATCGTTTGATTTCTTTGGTATGGGTCCGAATTTTCTTGTCGGACTTTTTGAGATTGTACAACTCCTTGACTGCCGCTTGAATTTCGATAGCTCCTTTTTGGATAATTTCAGCTAATCGGAGCGTTACCGGAGGGAGTGTTTGCGGAGAAAACAGCAATACTTTCTGTGCGGCGCGGTTAACGACGTCAATTACGTCATCCATCTCGTCAGTTAATTCACTGATATCCTCCCGGTCAAATGGCGTAATAAACGTTTCATTAAGCGCCTTGAATATTTTTCCGGTTACCTTGTCGCCTTTGGTTTCTTCTACTTTGATAAGTTTGCAGAGTTCCTTCGTTCTTTCCCTGTTTCCCGGAGAAAATAGTTCACACAGATATTCTGTAGCCGTGACTAATATATCCGCTGTTTCCTCCAATAAAGGGAAAAACTTAACGTCTTTCGGAGCAAAGATGCTTATTATACTGTTAATTTTCATTATCCCTGATGCATAATTAAAAAGTTGTTATTACAGAATATTATTGGCTACGAAGGTACAACTTTGTCTCGTATAAACCAAAATTTTCATGAAAATTTTAAATGAAATGTGATTATTGTAGTAGAAATTCATTCAAAAAGGTTTTCAATTTCTTCTTTATTCAGATTATCCAAAGGATTGTTGGAAGTGATGAATGTTTCCGACAATCGATTTTTTTCATTTTGTAGCCGAATGATTTTCTCTTCAATAGAATCGTTGGAGATGAAGCGGTAAACCATCACTTTTTTATCTTGTCCGATGCGGTGCGCCCGGCTCAAAGCCTGCATTTCGGCAGCCGGATTCCACCATGGGTCGATGATAAATACATAATCGGCAGCCGTCAGGTTCAATCCTGTCCCGCCTGCTTTCAGGGATATGAAGAAGGCATTCACATCTTCATTTTGATTGAACCGGTCGATTTGCGCTTCGCGGTCAAGCGTTTGTCCGGTGAGCATGGCATATTTCCACGCTCTTTCATCAAATGTTTTTACCAATAATTTGAGGTATTTTACAAACGAGGAAAAAATCAATACTTTGTGTTTGCTTGCTTTTATACTTTCCAAATAGAGGATGATTTGGTCTAATTTTCCCGAATCGCCTTCGTATTCCGGATCAGTCAGGGCGGGATGGTTGGAGAGGAGCCGGAGGCGGGTCAGGCTTTGCAAAGCTATCCAGTTGTTTTGTAAGAAAAGTTCCTTGTTTTCCAGCATCTTATTACGGATACTGTTTTTCTCTGCAATGTATATTTTTTCCTGCTCTTCGGTCATATCGCAATAAACGACTTCTTGCGACAAGGGCGGTAATTCCGGCGTTACCTCTTCTTTTGTCCGGCGAAGCAGAAAAGGTTGTATCAGCCGTAGCAGGGATTCCTCAGCCTGTTTGTTTTTCTCTTTCACAATTTTGTTAACATATTGGTTCTTGAAAAATGACAAACTGCCCAATAAGCCGGGATTGATAAAATTGAATTGCGCCCAGAGGTCTGATAAGGAGTTTTCTATCGGTGTTCCGGTTAGCGTCAATTTGTAGTCGGAAATCAGTTTTTTGACGGCATGGTAAATAATGGAATCGGGATTTTTGATGTATTGGCTTTCATCTAAAACGATATAATGGAAAGGATATTCTGCCAGATAATCCTCATCGGAGCGAACCATTCCATACGATGTGATAATCACTTGATAAGGACGGAAGAGGTCTTCAATCCTATCCGGTTTCAATCGCTTGGCGCCTGAATGGATATAGACTTTCAAATCCGGTGCGAATTTTTTCAGTTCGTTTTTCCAGTTATGCAGCAGGGAGGTCGGTGCGACAACCAAGGACGCCGGTATTTGGGGTGCGGAATAAGCCGATACGAGCAAAGAAATTGTCTGAATGGTTTTCCCAAGCCCCATATCATCGGCCAGACATCCGCCGAAATGCATTTTCCGGAGATGTTTCAGCCAATAAAAGCCCTCTTTTTGATAGGGTCGCAGCAGGGCATTCAGTTGTTCCGGAAGAAAAAAATGTTCGACCGGCGTTTGTTTGAATCGTTCTAAGTCGGCGCTTCGTTCAGCAATGAAAAAAGATTCGATGGCGTCATTTAAAAAGCGGATATGAATTTTCTTCAAGCAAATTCCGGCATTGCTGTCTTCCGTGTACAGGAAAAGTTCCTGATAACGTTGGAACCATTCTTCCGGCAGGATAAAGATGCTTCCATCCGGCAGGACATATTCCGGATTTCCGGTTAGAATATGTTTCCGGAAGCGGCTGAAAGGCAGTTTGAAATGCTCAAAAACCACTTCTATTGCCAATTCAAACCAGTCGATTTTTTCAGTTACCGTCGATTGCAGGTTTATTTTACCTTGGTAATAGATTTTTTTTGTATGCTGTTCAATAAGAAAGTCTTT
This sequence comes from Candidatus Symbiothrix sp., assembly GCA_031290435.1. Lineage (GTDB taxonomy): Bacteria > Bacteroidota > Bacteroidia > Bacteroidales > Azobacteroidaceae > Azobacteroides. The sequence goes on from JAITNQ010000175.1 coordinate 9,024, forward strand.
CAGATTGTCATAATGGCTGTTTATCCAGTCAATCAAACCATAGCGTTGCAGGATTTCCGGATTCTGTATCAGGTAGAAATGGTTATCTCCTTCCTGTCTCAAATCCATATTGATTAAGCGATTAAGCATAATACTCTCCCATTCCAAATCCCGGTCGAACCAGCAGATATTTTCTGTCCCGTCTGTTTCTTCCAAGCTGACCACCCTCCTCTTTCTCTGATTTGTCGTAGGCAGAAAACGTTGGCTGCCATACCGGAAATACAGGGAAAGCGCCAAACTGGCGTAGAAATCTTCTTCCAGCACTAAAACGGCTTGTTTTTCCGGCTGTTTTTCATTCATTTCTATGCCTTCAATCCGCACTTCGTATTTGGGAATGGTTTTCAGGACGAATTTTTCGATATACAATTTTTCGGAAGAGGCCGGTACGTCAATATGCGTTTTGGCAAAAAACGGGATTAATTTTTTTGCGTCAATATTTTCCACGCAGTGAATTTTATTACCCAACAGGGCAATGCAAGGTTCGTGTGACAGAATTATCGCCGGTTCCTGTTGCAATAAAATTTCTTCCTCGCCATTGGTCAAAGTGATAAAATAGCGCAAGCCCCTTTCGTCTTTGATAAAATTGAACAAACAGCGGCTTGTTTCCTGTAACAGTTCGATTCGGTTGTGAGCATAAACCGTTCTGTTACCAGCTGTTTCACGATAAAAAAGAGGAATGTTGGTTTGCCGGGCAAAATTCAGAATTTTAGCACAATTCTTTTCGATGCGGGGTCGAATCAGATTGTCGATGGTGCTTTGGGCGATTTTCGACTTGTCTTTTTCGTGTGAATAGGCTTTTAACAATGATTCGTCCGAAACTTCATTCACCGCTTTCATCAATGCAATCTCTTCCGGTGAGGCTCCTTTTTCGATTTCTTCCTCATTGTTGGGGAGTCCCAAAATCCGGTAGCTTCCGCTATCTTGTGGGATAGCCGAATAGAGATTGATTTTCCATCCGAATTGTCGGTGGAGGGTGACTACTAAAACTAATTTATCATTCACAAGTGTACACGTTCTAAATAAACGCATACAAAGATACGGTATTTTATGGAAAGAATCTTCATAAAAGCGCTGAAACTAATGCTAAATTGTACAATAAGTCGTTTATTTCAGCGTTATTATCCCTGTGAAGCGTTTTAAAATGAGTAAAAAAATAGGTGGTATCATCATCCTTTTGTTGTGCGGATGTAATCTTTTTGCACAGAAGCAACAGGTGAAAAATCAGCCTTATGGTGACTATAAACTGTATCACTTTGGGATTACCGTGGGCATGAATTTTCAGGACATGTTGCTGACCAATGTCGGCCTTCCCGGTGAAGACGGGCAAACATGGTATGCTACTATTCCCGATTACTCGCCCGGTTTCACAGTAGGTCTGATTGCTGATTTATATCTCAATCCTTTTATGAATCTGCGTTTTACGCCGACTCTTTCGTTTGGCGATAAGAGTTTTGAGTTTGTAGAACCGGATTCGGACGAGCGTTTCAAAACAGTGGTCCGTTCCAACTACTTAACGGCGCCGCTTGATGTGAAATTTCGTTCGATGCGCCTCAATAATTATCGGCCTTATGTGCTTGCCGGCCTGTATGCCGCCCTTGACCTCGGACGAAAAAAAGACGAAGTGCTGCTGATGAAACCGATGGATTACGGCCTGACTATCGGCTTGGGTTGCGATTTTTATCTTCCTATCATCAAAGTGGTTCCGGAAATACGGTTCTGCTTTGGCCTGAAAGATATACTTGAAAAAGACCGTTCCGATTTGACCGACCTTAGTTTGCTTAAATATCCGGGTGCCATTTCCAAAGGGCGTTCACGGATGATTGTGATTACATTTAATTTTGAGTGATACCAATACGATTGGTTTCCGATACTCGGCTTTATCTGTAAACTTTTGATGAGAATGGAAATAGATTTAGTTTATTAAGTAAAATCACGATGAAGGCTATATAATTGAATCCTACCCAACTGGATACGGTAAAGTCAAACCTGTTTAATAAAGACCTGAAACTATCCATCCAAGCATTGGTTCTTTCAATGCTATATCTTTCCTTATACAGTTC
>JAITNQ010000237.1 GCA_031290435.1 Candidatus Symbiothrix sp.
TCATCTGCTCGTATTCTGAACGAGGAATGGTAATCATCTCTTCCATAGTGCAAAGATAACTATTTATTGTGTAGTTTTATCTTTTTTCCTTAATATTTGGAAATACTTGAGTAGTAACCTAAAAACTAATAGTTGAAAATTAAAAAGAGGTCTGTAGATTTAACAACAGACCCCTTTTAGTTTTTAGTTCTTAGTTCTTAGTTCTTAGTTTTTAGTTATTTTGTAGCTAAACGATTTCCCCTTATCCTTTACTTTTACAATATAAATACCTTTGTCAAGACTTACCGGAACGCTACCTGAAACAGCTTCATATCCGGCTAATTTCCGACCTGCAAGGTTGTAAATATCCAAGGATACATTTCCGGAGAAACCTTTCAGATACAAAGTTCCGTTTGTAACAGAAACGCTGCCGGCTAAACTTGCAGGAACTTTGATATCCGTATAGCTGTTGCGGACAGCAGAAGCAGCCAGATAGTAATAGCTTTCATACGGACCTACTCCATATCCCAGAATGGCCAAGCGGCCGGGGTTGGCAAAAGTATAGGATTGAGTGGCATCGCTCAATTCTATGTTACAGAACGAATACTCCGGATTGGAAGAGCTTATCCACGTACTATCCTTTAAACTGATAGGCCTTGCTCTTCCGATGGACATGGTCGTTTCGTTGAGGCCTGCCGTAGAGGTAACAAGCAGGGCATAATGCTCGTCTATCGTCGTCCTGTCATTTGGAACAAAGGGGGCAATGGTCGTAGCATCGACGAACTGCTCTACAGAAGGCACCATAGCTATAGAAGGGTCGCCCGTCTTAGGTGTGGGGACAGACGGATGTTGCATTCCGACAAGATAGCTACAAACCCCTACCGGTTTATCGGCAGAAATATAACAACCGCCTGTTGCCAATTTTATTTCCAATTCAACGAATTGCCCTTTATACAGCGTCGGTAAAGTACCGGAACCACCTGCTTGCACAATTCCTCCCGTCTGGGTAATGGTGGTGCTGTCCTGAGAAGCGACAATTCGTACCCGCTCTACTTCTCGTCTGGTGACGGGAACAACGATTTCCTTCCCCCAAGCATTCACCGGCATCAGCTGTTGAAACAGATTTTCCCCATACATAATAGTAGGAAGCGGAATAAACGAAGCAGTATTGGTAACGAAATAGGCTACGGGCTTGTTGGAAGTAATCTGTCTGCCCGTAAAATCTTCACCGAGAGCTACGGCAAACGGCCCGTAATGAGAATAGACTTGCCCTTTACTCAGCGAAATGGTATCACCGTTGTCGTAAATAGCCGTTCCGTTTTCTGTGGCTACAATCGTATAGCCATCGGATCCAACCATAGGGATATACGAAATATGATGGTAATCCGTTCCCAGCGTATTGACAGGAAAGAGGTTGGTTGCATCCGACGAATTTAATCTTTGATTTAAGGCATAAACATGTACAGGCTTGTCGCTTTGTATCCGTAAGGATTTGGACGAAATAGCCGTCCCTGTACTCCAATCATAATAAACTGCGTCTGCCAATCCCGACGGTATGTCAAAAAGATAAGCTTCACCTGCAGCTATCGAGGCTGTACTCGTCGAGCCGTTCTCTGTAAATGTAAAACGGACTTCGGTGGCTTCATAGGCAGCCACTTTAATTTGTAAATTAACCACGCCGGCTGAAAATCTGCTGTTATCCCCAAAGGATACCCAAAAATCTGTTCCCATAGTTACCTGCGCAGATGCCGGAACACGAATGATGCCCAGTAAAATAATTACGACCCATAAAACTTTCTTTCTCATAATTTTTAATTTTTAATTTTTAATTATTCAATTATTCTGTTATTCAAATTGTCATTACCTCCCCCGGCCCCTCCCAAGGAGGGGTGGCGTGAGGTACCCTGAAAGTTGTGGAATTTTCGTCTTACCCATGCCACCCCTCCTTTGGAGGGGCAGGGGGAGGTATTAACTTTGTTCATAATCTGTGTCTTAAAAAATACATCACAAATTTACGTATACAATATTGCACAAGCAAGAAAAAGAAAGTCAAATTTATTCAGTAGAAAAAGTATATTTGTCAATAAACAGATTAAAAAATAAACTTTTTTAGGAATATTGAAAATTGTAATGCTGAAACGGTTGATTGCGGACAAAATAATACTTTTTGGGTCTGAAAATACGAAAACCTAACAGGTTTTTCAAAACCTGTTAGGTTTGGCGCGTAACGGCTATTAGAATATACCGGTGAAGTGCAGGAACAACTGCGTATAAAAAGAAAGTCGTTCATTAATGTTATTCAATTATTTTGGTTTTTCTCAATAAAAAATATTACTTTTGCAAAGGCAAGTAAAAAACACAGAATAAATTACAATACACATGAAAAAAAAAATTATTTGGACGCTCTTGTCCGCACTTTGCATGTTGTTTATAACATGTACAAAAACTGCTTATGAATATCCTTTTCAGGATCCTTCCTTAAAAATTGAAGATCGGGTAAAAGACTTGGTTTCCCGCTTGACATTAGCCGAAAAAGTTGCACAGATGCTCAACAACACGCCGGCTATTGAACGTTTGGGAATCCCGGCCTATAATTGGTGGAATGAGTGTTTACACGGTGTAGGTCGCACAGAATACAAAGTAACGGTATATCCTCAGGCGATAGGAATGGCTGCCGGATGGGATATAGAAGCGATTCAACAAATGGCCGATTATACGGCCGAAGAAGGCCGGGCTATTTACAATGCCTCCCAGGCAAAAAAAGACTACAGGATATATCACGGCTTGACCTACTGGACGCCGAATATCAATATTTTCCGTGATCCGCGCTGGGGGAGAGGGCAAGAGACTTATGGTGAAGACCCCTACCTGACAATGCTGTTGGGCAAGTATTTTGTACAAGGCTTACAAGGGAATGACAGCGTTTACCTGAAGGCTGCCGCTTGCGCCAAACACTTTGCGGTACACAGTGGGCCGGAATCCAACCGGCACACCTTTAATATATCGGTCAGCAATTATGATTTGTGGGATACTTATCTGCCGGCATTCAAAGAATTGGTTTCCGCTAATGTAGCCGGTGTGATGTGCGCCTATAACGCCTTTGAAGGGCAACCTTGTTGCGGCAGCGACAAATTGATGATTGACATTTTGCGCAACGATTGGGGATTCAAGGGCTATGTAACTTCTGATTGCGGAGCCATCGACAATTTCTATAAAACGCATAAAACACATACGGATGCAGCCGCAGCCTCGGCCGACGCTGTTTGGCACGGTACGGATACGGATTGTGGGAGAGAAGCTTACCTCGGTTTGAAACAGGCAGTTGAAAAGGGCTTAATCACAGAACAACAGATTGATATTTCTTTAAGTCGCTTGTTCGAAATCCGATTCCGTTTAGGGATGTTCGATCCTGTCGAAAAAGTTCCTTTTTCGAAAATAGACTCTGCCGCCCTTGAAGCAAAAGCGCACAAGGATCTGGCGCTGAAGATGACCCAACAATCAATCGTCCTTCTGAAAAACGATGGAATCTTACCGATCGAAAAGGGCAGTCTGAAGAAAGTGTCCGTTTTAGGACCTAATGTGAATAATCCGCAAGTTCAATTGGGTAATTACAATGGATTCTCCACGCATATCATCACGCCTTTGGATGGAATAAGAGAAGCATTGGGCAACGGTGTGGAAATCTATACGGATACGGTCATTGAATATTACGGCGACACGCCGGCGTCATTTGCCGGAACATTGGAAAAAGTGAAAGATGTAGATTTGATTATCTATGTCGGCGGGATATCTCCGCGTATCGAAGGGGAAGAAATGCGGGTAGATGTACCGGGCTTTTTTGGCGGCGACCGTACCTCTATTCTCTTACCGAAAGTACAGACTGATTTGTTAAAAGCCTTGAAAACAACCGGGAAACCAATTGTTTTTGTCATGATGACCGGTAGTGCAATTGCTACACCTTGGGAATCTCAGAACGTCAATGCTATCATCAATGCATGGTATGGCGGGGAATTTGCCGGTAAAGCCATAGCGGATGTTATCTTCGGCAACTATAATCCTTCCGGACGTTTGCCGGTTACTTTCTATGCGAGCGATTCCGATTTGCCTGATTTTGAAGATTATAAAATGGCGAATCGTACGTATAAATATTTCAAGGGAAAAGCTTTGTATCCGTTCGGATTCGGTTTGAGCTATACCGATTTCGCTTATGAATGGGTGTCACAACCGCAAGCGACATATACCACAAACGATACGATCCAATGTGCGATTAAAATAAAAAACACAGGAAAACGAGCAGGTGATGAGGTCGCCCAAGTGTACATCAAATATCCGGATAGCAAAACAGATCTACCATTGAAAGAATTGCGCTATTTTAAGAGAAAGAATCTTCCGGCCGACAGCGACTGTGAATTGACGGTTTCAATTCCAATCAAACAATTGGCAAAATGGAATGAAGAAATAAATCAACAAGAAGTTCCAACCGGAAAGTATGCTGTTTTTGCAGGCGGAAATTCAGCAAACGAAGCGGTGATTGCTGAGTTTGAAATAAAATAGCAAATTTTATTTTTCCAATAGCAAATACTGCTTTTGCGATATATTTTGATTTTCAGCTATGCGCTTTTCTGTATATTTAATAAAACAGACAAAATAGACAAAAAATCAAACGTATCTGCTAAAAAATAGTGGCATTTTTTGCAAAAAACGACAATCTTTTTCTTGAAATATATGCCTGCATTAAATTATTCTACCTAATTTTGTAGTGCGTATAAATTTCATAAGTCTGATGATGGCGGAGTTCTCAGTATTGGATACAGGGGGCTCCGCTTTCGTTTAAATAAAGTAGCCTTAATAGGATTCGTTTTCATTGGGGAAAGAACCATCCTTTACATCATGGGCATATTGTTCTGCTGCTATTTTGATTGTTTCGTACAAATCAGCATACCTGCGAAGAAATTTGGGAGAAAAGTCCTTGTTGATGCCAAGCATATCCTGAATAACCAATACCTGACCATCTACGAATGGACCCGCGCCTATGCCAATGGTCGGAATATTTAATTTTTCTGCTGTTTTCCTACCCAATTCAGCCGGTATTTTTTCGAGAACGATAGCAAAACAGCCCAAGGCTTCCAAAAGTATTGCATCTTCCATCAATTTCTCCGCTTCTGCCGCTTCTTTTGCCCTTACATTGTAATTGCCGAATTTGTGGATGGATTGGGGTGTTAAACCCAAATGTCCCATAACCGGAATTCCGGCCGACAAAATTCTTTGAACGGATTTTCGGATTTCAACGCCACCTTCCATTTTTACGGCGTCCGCGCCGGTTTCTTTCATGATCCGAACAGCCGAATGAACTGCGGTTTTGGAATCACCCTGATAAGAACCGAAAGGCATATCTACGCATACAAGCGCCCGTTTGACCGCTTTCCTGACGGACTGACCATGATATATCATTTGTTCCAGGGTGATCGGAAGCGTAGTTTCGTTACCGGCCATCACATTGGATGCGGAATCGCCGACAAGAATTACATCCATTCCGGCTGCATCAATAATAGCAGCCATTGAGTAATCGTAAGCCGTTAACATGGAAATTTTTTCACCACGACTTTTCATTTCGATCAAATTTTGAACGCTTATTTTACGAATATTTTCTGAGTAGGTTGACATATATGTTATATTTTATAGTTCACTTACAATTTTCCGTTGGTTTCCTAAGAATAGAATCCGTTGTTTTTCTCCGGTTGCTGATATCAAAGTAGAAATCTTGATAAATGAATGAACCCAGTTTTTCATTTTCTCAAAGGTGTCTTCATCCAAAGAAGTGACGGAGGTCAGCAGAAAAGTTTTTATCAAGCTGAATTTTACAGTATCCGTTTCTATGTAGCAATAATTTGAGGTAATATTTATATCCGAAATATAGAGAGAAACCGAATTCCCTGTCTCCCTGAAATAGCCGTTGATAGCCATATCCTCAATATAATCCAAGAAATCAAACAAATCTTTTTTTATTTTCAGAACATCCGCCGATTCAATCAGCCGGAGCGTTTGAAAATATTTAACATGGTTTACAAAATTCAGGATAAGCTGATTGTCAACCACATAATAGGTGTTTTTAATTTTCTTTGTTTCTAAAAAATTTTCCATAAAAGCATTCATCAATCGCGTTGAAGGCTCAAGTTCATGAAAAGTTTTTACCCTTTTTAAATCATAATGATAGTTCCAATTGAAAATCATAAATTTTAAAAGGGATTCGAAGCCGGTAAAAATATCTTGCGGGATAATATTTGATACGTTGCCCATCTCGGAATGGGTCATATTGCCTATCGACCGGAGAAACTCAAGATGAGCGGCAAGCATCGCGAAATCATTTTCCTGCGGGTAAGCAAAATCCGGCAATTTTATTTGGAAAGGGCGACTTTTATCTAATTCAATACCAAGAATAGCGTCTAACGAGATACCTAATTCTTTAGAAATATGCGCAATCTCTTTAAACGTAAAAGGAACCTCACCTCTTAATCTTCTGTACACCGCTTCTTTTTCGATAAAGAGCAATTCGACCAGCTTGCTTACCAAAACAGAACTCTTGGGGATTCTTTTTCTGATTTCATTCATCAACGTATTTTGTATATGGTCGTTAATCATACATATTCAATTTAAATTATAAAAAAATCCAATACAAAGTTAGTAAAAAATTAAAAATAAGTCAACACATTCTTTTTTTATAGTCTTCGTATCCGAAATTACGGTAAATCTCAAGGCTATTGTCTGTCTTTCTCAAGCACAGTACAGGATGTGGAATCCCATTGAACATGGTTGTTTTAACGATTGTGTAATGGATCATATCTTCGAAAACGATTGTGTCGCCAATCTTTAGTTCTTTCTCGAACGACCAATCACCCATATAGTCGCCGCTCAGGCAAGAATTTCCGCCCAGACGGTAAGTCGGCTTGCCTTTCACCGGTTCCTGACAGGCTCCGCGAACCGTCGGCTTGTAGGGCATTTCCAAACAATCGGGCATGTGGCAGGCAAACGACACATTGAGAATGGCGGTTTTAATGCCTCGGTTCTCCACAATATCTACTATGGAGGAGACCAATACGCCGGTTTGCCAGACAAAAGCGGCGCCCGGTTCCAAGATAATCGCCAAGTTCGGATATTTCTTTTTGAAGTCCGACAGAAGTTTGATCAGGTGTTCCGTGTCGTAATTTTTCCGGGTCATCAGGTGACCGCCACCCATATTCAGCCATTTGATTTGAGGGAGTAAGTCGCCAAATTTGGCTTCGACCTGTTGCAGGGTATTTTCCAATGCGTAGGAGGATGATTCACAAAGCGTATGAAAATGCAAACCTTCTACGCCTTCGGGCAAATAATCACCCAATTCTTCTCTGATAATTCCCAGCCGGGAGCCGGGAGCCGCCGGATTATATAAATCGGTTTCTACTTCCGAATATTCGGGATTGATGCGCAATCCGCAGGAAATCTTGGAAGGATTAGCGAAGGCGTCCTTGTAAAAACGCCGAAACTGCGAAAGCGAATTAAACGTGATATGCGAACTACATGCCATGATAAGCGGAAAATCTTTTTCCGTATAGGCCGGAGAATACGTATGGGCCTTGCTGCCCATTTCGTCTAAAGCCAATTGCGCCTCCCATGGGGAACTGGCGGTGGAATACCGGATGTATTCTTTGATAATCGGAAAAGCTTTCCATAAGGCAAAAGCTTTAAAAGCCAAAATGATATCGACACCTGCCCTGTCTTTGACGGACCGGATCAAAGAGAGATTCCTACGAAGGAGAGATTCCTCCATGACATAAGCAGGCGAAGGTATTTCCGAAAAATCAATCATGCTGCAAAGATAATAATTCTTTGTTAAATATGAACTTTTGGGTGTATCGCGCGGAAGCAGACGAATAAAAACCAAAATCAAACCTTTTGGTTACAAACCTTTTGGTTACAAAAGGTAATCAACCCTTGGACAGACCTTTCCGGACGCTTACGCTTTGCATTATTTTGTTTTCGTGCAAACCGAAAATAAAAATTTTATAAAAATTTTGGTATAAAAATTTGCCAAATAAGAACAAAGTTGTATCTTTGCACTGCGAAAAAAATATATGGTGGTCGTAGCTCAGTCGGTTAGAGCATCAGGTTGTGGTTCTGAGGGTCGTGGGTTCGAATCCCATCTTCCACCCAAATTTAGACTTTCAATTGGTCAAATCCTTGTCCATATACCCCTATTACAGAACTTTGCGAAATAAACGCTGAAGGGTCAATATTCTTTACAATACGAAAAATGGTGACCGACTCGGTTTTCTTAGCCATTACAATCAATACTTTTGCTGATTTTTTTGAATACCATCCCGTCCCATCCAACAATGTACATCCTCTATGCGCTTGTTCAACAATTGTGTCTGCTATTTCGCCGTATTTCTCCGAAAAGATAAAGAATTGAACGGACTGCCTGGCGCCATTCAGCACCATGTCCACGGTATAAGAAGTGACGCCCATCACCACCAAACCATAAACGATTTTTTCAAGACTTTGGAAAACGGCGTAGGACGAACAGATAATCAATAAATCACAAATCAACAAGCCCTTGCCGATTGATATATTTTTATACTTATTGATAATCAAAGCAATAATATCGGTTCCGCCCGTACTGCCCTTGAAATTGAAAACCAATCCAAGTCCGAGACCGCACAACACGCCGCCCAAAATACAACTCATAAAGGGTTCTCCTTTCACAAGCGGCTCTTTGATGACTATTTGTAAAAAAGACAATAAAAAAGTAAGAATCAATACGTTGACAATGGTTTTCAAACTGAATTTGAAGCCGAATACTCTGATAGAAATCAGCAACAAAAAACCGTTGATACAGAAATAAGTAGCGGCAACCGGAATTGCGCTTGCAAAAAACACAATGGCTGCGATACCGGTTACTCCGCCTGTCGTAATCTGATTGGGGAGCAGAAAGCCTGTCCACCCTAAGGCATACAATACCAAACCGAAAAAAATAATGCAGTAGTCCTGAATTTCCTGAATAACAACCGCTCTTTTTATGGCTATTTTTTTTCTTTCTTTGTTCATAATTATTATTTATTTTTAAAACGCTTCTCTGTATTTGCCCTCATTTTTGTCGTCCAATATGTTCAAATAGCTCCGGTAGCGGGATTCTGCAATATAATGTTCCTCTACGGCTTTCAAGACGGCGCATCCGGGTTCTCTCCGGTGTGTGCAATTGTTGAACCGGCATTGGGACGAAAACTTGAATATTTCGGGGAAATAATGTGAAATTTCAATGCCTTCCATATCAAAAACACCGAATCCTTTAATACCCGGCGTATCAATGATGTATCCGCCGTCCGGCAAGTCGATCATCTCAGAGAAAGTCGTGGTATGCATGCCTTTGTTGTGATACGCCGAAATTTCACGGGTTTTTTGTCTGGAACCCGGTACAAAACGATTGATAAGCGTTGATTTTCCGACCCCTGAATGTCCTGAAAACAAAGTCGTTTTGTTTTTCAGCAAATTCGACATAAAAGACAAATCTTCCGTTTCCAAAGCTGAAATTTTGTAGCAGGTATAACCGATGTTTTCGTACAAGTTTATAAGGGCTTCCGCATACTCCCTGTCTTCGTAGGTATATCGGTCTATCTTGTTGAAAAACAGTGAAACAGAAACACTATAGGCTTCTGTGGTAGCCAGAAAACGATCAATAAAAGTCGGCGTAGTGATAGGGTAATTTACGGTTACAATCAAGAAAGCCTGGTCTATGTTGGCGGCAATCACATGTGATTGTTTGGAAAGATTGGAAGACCGGCGTATGATGTAATTCTTCCGGTCTTCGATTGCATAAATATAAGCCGTTTCTTCCTGATTTTCTTCGATGTGTACAAAATCACCCACAGATACGGGGTTGGTGCTTTTAATGTCTTTCAAACGAAAATTCCCTTTGAGTTTTGCATCAATCAAATAGCCGTCATCCGTTTTTATCCGGTACAGACTTCCTGTATTCTTCACTACAAGACCTTTCATAAGCCGCTTAGACCGTCATGATTTCTTTCTCTTTAGCAAGTAAAATCTCATCTACTTTTTTAATGTATTTGTCATGCAATTTCTGTACAACCGATTCGGTTTCTTCTCCATCATCTTTGGGCGTACCGTCTTTGATTGCTTTTTTCACGGCGTCATTGGCATCACGCCGAGCGTTTCTGACGCTTACTTTGGCATTTTCAGCTTCCGTTCTCGAATGTTTTACCAATTGTTTACGTCTTTCTTCGGTCAATGGCGGGATTCCCAAACGGATAATTTCGCCGTTGTTCTCAGGTGTAATTCCTACATCGGAATCCTGAATTGCTTTTTCAATCGCTTTGAACATTGACTTTTCCCAAGGCAAAATCGTGATTGTTTTAGCATCGGGCGTAGAAATATTGGCTACGTTAGACAAAGGAACCTGACTTCCGTAATAATCCACTTTTATTCCGTCCAGAATGTGTACGTTCGCTTTTCCGGCGCGGATACGGGACAAAGCATCTTCCAGATGCGTTAAAGCATGAAGCATCTTGTCTTCCGCTTGCTGTTCTATGATTTTTAAAGTACTCATAAATATATATATTTAATTTTTTTACAAATATATAATTTTTTCTTGTAAAACAAACAATTAATTATGCACTAAAGTTCCAATATTTTCGCCGGAAAGCACTTTTTTTAGGTTTCCGGGTGCATCCATATCGAAAACAATGATGGGCAGATGATTGTCTTTAGCCAGAGCTGTCGCTGTTAAATCCATGATTTTCAATCCTCTCCGGTAAATTTCATCATAAGTAATATCATTGAACTTAACGGCATTCGGGTCTTTTTCAGGGTCAGCCGTATAAATACCGTCGACACGAGTGCCTTTGAGCATCACTTCGGTTTCCAGTTCAATGCCCCTCAGGGCGGAAGCCGAATCGGTGGTAAAAAACGGATTCCCGGTTCCTCCGGAAACGATGGCGATTGCGCCTTGTTCTAAAGTTTCAATCGCTTCTTCTTTCGAATAGAGTCGGCCGATAGGCTCCATCCTTGTCGCCGTGAAAACTTTCGCCTTGACGCCGACTTGTTGCAAAGCGGAGGCAAGCGCCAGACTATTGATGACGGTAGCCAACATGCCCATTTGGTCGCCTTTGACGCGGTCGAAGCCTTTGGCCGCACCGCTCAGTCCGCGGAAAATATTTCCACCTCCGATGACGATGGCTATCTGTATGCCCATTTCTGCTATTTCCTTGATTTGAACGGCATAATCATTCAACCGATTTTCATCAATGCCATACCCCTTGGTTCCCATCAAGGATTCTCCACTGAGTTTCAGTAAGATGCGTTTGTATTTTATCATTTGTATCGCTATTTTAACTGTTTAACTTCCATTCGAAACCGTCCTTCGTATCTTTGATTTCGAAACCGAGGGCGGTCAATTCGTTTCTGATTTTATCGGAGGCAGCCCAATCTTTGTTCTGTTTGGCTTGCATCCTGACTTGCAACAACATATCCACAACCTTAGAAAACGACTCGTAAGCAGCGTTTCCGTCTTTTAATTCGTTCTTAATTCCCAATAAATCAAACAAGAACAATTGAAAAAAGTCTTTTAATTGTTGAATTTCCGCCTCATTCACTGTCATTTGCCCGATAAGTGCATGATTGATAATGCCGGTTGCTTCGAAAAGATAAGAAATTACAATCGGCGTATTTAAATCTTCATTCATCGCTTCATAACTTTTGTCTACCAGTTCCGAAATAGAAACAGGGTTCTGTTCTCCCTCTGTTACGGTAGATTTGGTGATGGGTATTAATCGGTTGATATTATCGTAAGCTTCCAACAAACGGGCAAGTCCTTTTTCGGAGGCTTGCAAAGCTTCGTTGCTGAAATCAACCGTACTCCTGTAATGCGCCTGAAGGATGAAGAAACGGATGGTCATCGGCGTATAAGACTGCGAAAGCAGGGGATGGCTTCCCTTGAAAAATTCTTCCAGATTGATAAAGTTTCCCAGGGATTTTCCCATCTTCTGTCCGTTGATGGTCACCATATTGTTGTGCATCCAGTAACGCACGGCTTCGTGTCCGGTTGAGGCGGCGCTTTGCGCGATTTCACATTCATGATGCGGGAAAATCAAATCCATTCCGCCTCCATGGATGTCGAAACGATCGCCCAAATATTTTCTACTCATGGCTGTACATTCGAGATGCCAGCCGGGGAATCCGTCGCCCCAGGGTGAAGGCCATCGCATGATATGTCCAGGCGAAGCTTTTTTCCACAGTGCGAAATCCACATTGTTGCGTTTTTCCTCCTGTCCTTCCAAATCGCGGGTGGTATTCAACATGTCTTCAATCTTGCGTCCCGACAAGACGCCATAATTGTATTGTTGATTGTATTTTTCCACGTCGAAATAGACCGAACCTTCGCTTTCATAAGCATAGCCTTGGTTCAGTATTTCTTTTACCAATTGAATCTGCTCAATAATATGTCCGCTGGCATGCGGTTCGATGCTGGGTGGAAGCACATTCAGGGCGTCCATTGCTTTGTGGTAGCGATTGAGATAGTATTGCACCACTTCCATCGGCTCTAAATTTTCCAAGCGGGCTTTCCGGGCGATTTTGTCTTCGCCTGCATCGGCGTCATTTACCAAATGTCCTACATCAGTGATGTTACGGACATAGCGCACCTTATATCCCAAGTGCGTCAGGTAACGAAACAGGATGTCAAAAGTAATGGCCGGACGGGCATGCCCCAGATGCGGGTCGCCGTAAACAGTAGGGCCACAGACATACAAACCGGCATGAGGTGAATGTAGCGGTTCAAATACTTCTTTTTTCCGGGTCAGTGTGTTGTAGACCGAAAGTTGGTGTTCCATAACAATTGTTTGTTTGCGAAATTTTCGAACGTTCAGGGAACAAAAGTACGGATTTTTTTAGAAAGGGGCAAATCCGGTGCAAATATCCTGCTTCACCATAAAATCCGGAACCGGGTCAGTCCGTCGGGATAAGTCCGAAGTGAAAAGGTACAGCCGTGTTTCAGCAAGACTTCGCGGATGAAAATCAAGCCCAAACCTTGTCCGTATGGTTTGGTGGAAAAGAAAGGGACAAACAGCCCGGCTTCCGTTTCCTTGCTGATGCCTTTTCCGGTATCGGCGATTTCGAGGCAAGGCGGCTCATCGTTTGTACGGATAAAAATAGCGCCGTCATGGTCGATAGATTCGGTTGAATTTTTGATGATGTTGACCAATACTTGTTGGAATAAGGAGGTATCAATTTCCACCACAGGGGAAATTTCGCTCGGTTCGATAACAATCTGAATGTTTCTGTTTCGGCAGATGGTTTCCATAAATCGTTTGCCGGAAATAACCAATTCATTCAGCGCCGTTTCACAAAGTTGAGGCTCAGGAATGCGAACCACATCGGCAAAATTACCGATAAAACGGTTCATGTTGTAACAACGTTCAATGGCTATCTGCAAAACTTCGCTAAGGTCTTCCGTATGTTCCATTTCTTTCAGAGTGTGGTCTAAAGTATCCAGCGTAGACGTGATACCGGCAGTCGTATTATTTACTTCGTGCGCAATCATGCGGATTACCCGTTCGTAGGCTTTCATCTCGGCTTTGAATACTTCTTCCGTCAACAGTTCAATGAGATAGAAAGAATGGCGGAAACTTTTGTCAATAAACGATGAATGGGTGCATTTATAGATACTGGCGTCATTCAAACGGACGATTTGCGATTGGTCGGGTTCTATCTTTAACAGTTCCAACACCAATGGATTATCAATCTCGTGCAATGATTTACCGATGATGTTTTCTTTGGAATGAAATCCGAACAGTTTATAAACCGCCGGATTGACCGATAAAATCTGTTCGTCCGGGTTCAAAATAATAACGCCCAAGGGTGAAACATGGATGACCAAATCAAGGAAATGGTTTTGCTCGCGCAAATGCAGGCGTTCGTTTTTCAGTTGCGCCATCATTTTGTTGAAAATGTCCACAATCCGGTCGGCATCCGACTGGCCGACGCGGCGCAAACGGGAACTGAAATCCTGCTCTTTCAGTAAATCCATTCCGTTGCCGATGATTTGTAAAGGTTTGATGATGCGAAGGTAAAAGCCGGCAAGATAAATTGCCGTGATTACAATCAAGGCTTCGATTGCCAAGAACAGATAAGTTGAGGAGGAAGTATAAAAAACTTTGTAAGCGATTATTGAAAGAATTCCGATCAATAATGCGGATAGTATTTGGAACAGGACTTTGAGTTTCAT
>JAITNQ010000250.1 GCA_031290435.1 Candidatus Symbiothrix sp.
GATTAGAAAAATCAATTCTACACCTGATGAGCGGCTCATAAACAGCTTGGCATAAATATTGCCATATATCGAATATCTCAACTTTATACTTATCAATCATTTCTGACAACTTTTTTTTAGCACGCAGATGACGCAGATTAAACGGATTAACGCAGATTTTTTCTACTATTATCAAATGCTTTGCGACGAATTTCGGGCTTTGTGCCAAAGTTCAACAGCAAACCAACCTCTTTATCAGTAGCTTTTAAATAATTGATTAGTTGATTTTCGTGTTGTTCCAATAAATAATCAATCGCTTTCAACTCCAAAATAATCAAATCATTAACTATCAAATCCGCCTTATATTTTCCAATTTTCCAGAAAACCACATCCCAATTCATTATACACGCTGTAAAAAGCTTGTATAATTTTATCTGTTAATTCTTTATGCTTATACTTTCCCATCTGCGTAAATCTTTAAAATCTGCATTATCTGCGTGCTATTTTATCGTTTCCAAAAATCTCAACAACGACCTCAATTCCGTCTTCTTTTTTCCAAACTCAATACATTTTTCGATAATGTCAATGTTAAATGAAGATAATACCGAAAGGTAGTAAAAAAAATCAATCCAACAAAAGACCGAAAAAGGATATTATTGGCAAATATTTGGATATTATTCATTTGTTACCATAAACCAAGAAACGCCAAGTTTTCCTTTCCTGAAATTAATCTTAACTTCATCGTTTTCATTCATTTCATTGTAGAATTCTCTGTTTACCTTCACTTCATCTTCTTTTGTTTGTTGTCCCCAAGGTGAAAGTTTAAAATAATACCAAGTACTTTCAGAATACCTGTTAGTACTTGCAGACATTCTTTTAGAAATAATTTTTACTGTAAAAGTTTCGGGTTTTGATTTATCATAAAAACAGTTTAAATGCACAATCGTTCCGAAACTGTAAGTCATAAAAAACAACACAGAATATAATACAATTAACCAATTCTTTTTAAAAGTAAATCCTCTTTGATTAAAAAACCGCAGAAACAATAATACAATAGTTAATATCACGATAAGTATCCACAAATTTGAAAAATTAAAAATATTATAGTCCAAAATTGCTCTCACTGCCAATACACAAGACGGAATAAAAAAAGCATAGAAAACAGAAGGTAATTTACTTTCTGTTTTTTGCTCGTCGATTTTTATCATTCCTTTGTGTTTTTTTGCGATGAACAGTGCAATAATCGGAATAATTATAATTGATAACAATGCCAATTGATAATATGGTTTTTGGAAAAACATAGCCCAAGCAGACGACAACCACGCTACCCAATTAATTATTTTAGAAATTTTTCTTGCATTTGCCAGCTTTTTTTCTCTAATTTCTTTTCTCCAACCAAATTTTTCGTTATTTAATACTTCCTCTTCTTCGTCCATTTCCAAATTGTCGAAATCACACAAATGCCAATCCAGAATATCCGCTAATCCACTAATATGTCTACTGATTTTAATTCTTTTCTTTGCATTATTTATTGGTTCAATAATAATTCCATTTTCTTTGACTATGTAACCTTTTATTTCGTCAAACATTAACTCTTTTTTACCAAGCACATCTATTGAAATAATTCTGTCTTCTTTAATAATAATTCGCCCTTTATGTGCATCAATAACACCCAATATAGTTAGAATTATCATTCCAATAGAGATGGGAATTAAAATCCAACTTGCATTGGGTGAAAAATTACCATCTTTGAAAGGCAAAATCAAAAAATAAATGAAAGATACAATTACCATAACAGCAGCCGAATAGACAAAAATTTTCAAACCTTTAGATATTTTGTATTCCATCTTATTTAAAAAATTTCCTTATGTTTATACTTTCCCATCTGCGTAAATCTTTAAAATCTGCGTCATCTGCGTGCTATTTGTTTGATGTTTCATCGTGCAAAATATTTCCGCAAAAGTAATACTTTTTTTTCTAATCCATTTTTAATCTACGCCCAAACTCTTTCTAATCTGTAAAAAGTAATTTTGTACCCGTAAACTTTTAAATTATGCACAAGTTTGTAAAAAATATTATCGCGTTCTCACTGAAAAATCACGTACTTGTCCTTTTTATGACGGGTATATTGCTGATTGCCGGCATTGTCTGTTACATGAATACGCCTATCGAAGCCTATCCCGATGTGACGAATACCCGCGTGCGAATTATCACCCAATGGTCGGGACGAAGCGCCGAAGAAGTCGAAAAGTTTGTTACGCTACCTATTATGCGTGAGATGAATACCATTCCGCGCAAGACGGACGTACGTTCTACTTCGCTGTTTGGTTTGTCGGTGGTAACGGTTATTTTCGAAGATGGCGTTGACGACTTTTTTGCGCAACAATATTCTTCGAACCGGATGCAGGGACTTGCGTTACCCGAAGGGGCAGATGCGTCTATCGAACCGCCTTCGGGCGCAACCGGCGAGATTTACCGCTACATCCTGAACAGCGATTTGCCTATACGCGAAGTCGCCGCCGTCAACGAATGGGTGGTGGAACGCGAATTGCTTTCCGTGCCGGGCGTTGCGAGTATTGCAAGTTTCGGAGGCGAAGAAAAGATATTTGAAATCAAAGTCAATCCGGCAGAATTGGCAAACTACAACTTGTCGCCTTTGGAAGTTTACGAAGCCGTTTCGAAAAGCAATATCAATGTCGGCGGAGATATTATACAAAAAGGAAGTCAGGCTTTTGTGGTACGTGGAAT
>JAITNQ010000021.1 GCA_031290435.1 Candidatus Symbiothrix sp.
CAAAGAGCTGCACGAGTTGAAAATAGTCGTAACCCCTGATAAATTTGGCACGGGCAATGAGCAGGTCTTTGCTAGCTTGCTGCAAGTTTTCGTTGATTACGGCATTGTTGATTTTTTCAATGGCCAAATTTGCTGCACCGATACTCGTGTACAAGCGATTGAAGACCTTAATCGGATACCAGTTGCTTGCTTCGGTTTCAAAGACGCTTACCTGAGGCCCATCTTTGGTTTCGTCTTTTTCTTCAAAACTGATAGTCGTTTCCGTAGCCGATTCCACGAGGAAGGAATACGAGGAACTGAGGGTTTGTAACGGGCCGTAAACGGCATTGACAAGCGCTTCTGCTTGAGCAGTAGTTTCAAGTTTTTCTTCAGCAGGATCTTCATTTACGTTATCTTCGCACGCAAGAAATGCTACTGAAGAGCACAAAAATAATAATGAATAATAAAAAATCTTCTTCATAAATTTTTAATTTAGTGTTTAATAATAATATAATAAGTATCTAATTAATATTGTCTTTATTAATAATTCTCAATTCTTAATTTTTAATTCTTAATTAAAACGTCACCCCCGCTCCCATTAAAAAACTTCTTGCCGATGGGTAAGATCCGAGGTCTATGCCGCTTGCCACTTCGGGGTCGTACCCCTTGTATTTGGTAACAGTGAAGAGGTTTTGAACCGAAACGAACGCCCGTAATTTCACGGACTGTTTCGCCACTTTTACAGGCAAAGTGTAGCTTAAAGTGGTATTTTTCATTTTCAAGAACGAAGCATCTTCCACAAAGCGGCTGTCTAATTCCCTCATTGGCTTGTGGTCGGCGATACGGGGGATTGTATTCGACGGGTTGTCGACCGTCCAAGCGTTCAGCAATGCCGATGACATATTGTACCACGAACTTGGATTTCCCTCCAGATAGCTGCGCAGTTTGTTATACACTTCGTTGCCTTGCGAGCCTTGAAAGGCGATGTAGAGGTCAAACTTGCGATATTTCAATGAGGTAGAAAATCCATAGGTAAAATCGGGTTGAATGCTGCCTATAACCGTCCGGTCGTAATTGGGGCTTATTATCTTGTCGGGAATTCCGTCTAATCCGCTAATGTCTGCATATTTGGCTTCACCGGGTTGTAGAACGCTACCTCCTACGAGAGGCAGTTTGGAAACGTCGTCGCCGGATTGGACGACTCCATCAAAAATATATCCGTAAAATGAGCCTACTGATTCGCCTACGCGCAGGATTTGCTCCTGTGCAGTTCCCTGCGGCAGTTCGCCGTATTTTCCCATGCTTGTAATGGTATTCACATTGCGGGCAATGTTGGCGGCAATCGACCATGAGAGGCGTTTTCTTTCTATCAGATGCACATTCAGGGCAAATTCAAAGCCTTTGTTGGTCACGTTTCCTATGTTTACGGTTTGCAGTTCGGTGGTGGCGGCCCCCAAAGGCGGAGGCGTTTTCAGCAAAAGGTCGCGGGTATCTTTGTAGTAAACGTCGGCAACCAATGTGAGGCGGTCATTCCAAAATCCGGCGTCAATACCGGCGTTGTATTCGGTGGTGGTTTCCCATTTCAGGTTTTCATTCCCCAAATTTGTCATTCTGGAAACCAATGCGGTACCGTATCTTTCGGGATTAAAATAAGCATCGTATTCGTCGAAATCAATTTCCTGATTCCCTGCCGTTCCGTAAGTGGAGCGGAATTTCAAAGAAGTTAGCGTGGGATAAAGCGATTCCATGAATTTCTCTTGACTGACGTTCCACGAAAATCCGATGGAGGGGAAATAGCCCCATTCGTTTCCACGGGAGAAACGTGAAGATTTATCTGCACGAAAAGTAGCGGTAAGGTTATATCTACTCAACAATGTATAGTTTACACGACCAATCAGCGAGTGCAGGCTTCCGTCCTGAGTCCTCGAAATGGGCGGTAACAGTTTTACGCCTTTAGCCAGATTGTCGAACGATTCCAACGAATCTGCTCTGCTAACAAGAAATCCGGTTTCGGTTTGTTGAGAGGTATATCCGGCTAACAGATCAACGAAATGTTCCGGATTCAATTGTTTGGTATAAGTGAGTAAATATTCCGTTTGCGTTACCTCGGTATGCCGGTTGCCCACAGAACCCGTTCCGTCTATGTCCACCTGCATTCCGATCGAAGTGTGCGGAGGAGCAAAAAAGTTCTGGGTGATATTGCTCACGTTGGTACCGGCATTGATTTTTACTTTCAAGCCATCCACAATGGAATAAGCGGCATAAAAATTACCCAGCAGCGAAGTGCTGACGGTTTGCCCTATACAGTCTTCCAAGTCGGCCACCGGATTTGCTGCGTGTCCGTAAATATTGAGGTAACCTCTTTCATATTTATTGGAGTGATTGTAGCTGCCATCACTGTTATAAACAGGTATTACCGGAGGAATATACAAGGCATAAGTCAACGAATTAGCGATGCCGTTTCCAAAAGGATTGCTGTCGGAGCTACCGGCAAACTGGCTGCTATCGAAAGTAGTTAGTGCGTTTTGTGTGCTTTTGTCTGCAGTGACGGTGATGCCCACCGTAAGTTTAGCGGATATTTCCCTGTCCAAATTTATTCTGCCGCTGAACCGCTCAAAACCCGAACGAAGGATAATGCCCTGTTGGTCGGTATAATTTCCCGACAAGAGGTAGCGTGTTTTCTCGTCTCCTCCGCTGATGGAAAGCTCGTGAGTCTGCGTCAGTCCGGTTTGAAACACAGCGTCCTGCCAATTCTCGCCTTTTCCCAGATTGGCGATTTGCTCATCGGAAAAGGTTAAATCATAAAAATAATCTTTCTGCACCCGCGCCCATTGCGAAGCGTCCATTAAATCCATCTTTTTGGCAACTTTATCTACTCCGGTGGAATATTGATAATTGACGGTATTTCCGCCCCGTTTCCCTTTTTTAGTGGTAACAAGAATAACGCCATTCGCCCCGCGCGATCCGTAAATAGCTTTTGCAGAAACGTCTTTCAGCACCTCAATCGACTCAATATCTGACGGATTGATAGCTGCCAGCGGGTTGAGGCTGCCATCAATTCCGCCTACACCGGCTTGGGTGGCGCTCCGTTCGCTGAAAAAGATAAAGCCGTCAATCACATACAGCGGCTCGTTGCTGGCATACACCGAGTTACCGCCCCGAATGCGGATAGCCGATCCGGCGCCGGGTTGCCCCGAAGTTTGTGTAACATTAACACCCGAAACAGCGCCGCCCAACATTCTATCAAGCGATATCGTCGGCTGTTCCAGAACAGCCTTGGATACACTGGCAACAGAGCCGGTCAGTTCTCGCCTGCGTTGTGTACCATAGCCGACAACGACCACTTCGCCCAGCAATTCTGCATCTTCACGCAGAAAAACAGTGATTGCCGAGGAATATTCCGGAACGATTATTTCCGAAGTTTTATAAGCTAAATAATGAACGGAGAGTGTGGTTGGAAGCGATTTTGCCCGAACAGAAAAATTTCCGTCCGCATCGGTTACACTTCTCTCTTTCTCATTGACAAGCAGAATACTTGCGCCCGGAAGAACTTCGCCGGTTTTTTCGTCCAACACTTTCCCTTTAATTTCTAAGGAACCGTCTTGCTGTGAAAAAACAGACAAGGATGAAATCAGAAAAAAAATCAATACAGCTATCGCGTATTGAATTAATGTTAGTAATTTTGTCACAACTCTAATCTTATTATTAGTATTCAAGTTAAGTATCCTCCATAATCCAGTTCGCAATCGGTAATGAGAGGACACTTTTTTATCAAATATTTCGCGGACAAAAGTAGGCTATTTTAA
>JAITNQ010000064.1 GCA_031290435.1 Candidatus Symbiothrix sp.
TCATTTAAAATAGTATGTATTATGAAGACAAAAAGTTTTTATTTAGTAGCAATTATGCTATTGGTAGCAAGTTATGCAACTGCACAAGACAGGAACGTATCATTGAATGCCATTACAACATGGCCTTGTGACGAGGTAGCGCCTAATATGGGAAATAATGCCATTGACGGCGATGCCAACACTTATTGGGAAAGTCTGGCAGACAATTTCAAAAAAGACATCGAAATAGAGCTGGACAAAGTGTACGAGATTCACAAAGTAGTAGTTAAATGGCACAATCAGTGCGCTGCCCGACCATGGGATGTTGTCTTTGATCTGGATGGCATGTATGCCGGTTACGGACTTACTCCCAATACGTCCGGCAATCCGAATTGTATCTACTCCATCAATCACTCCGATTACACCTATTGCAATACGACGGAAAATACGGTAGATGCGGATTATCCTGCTACCGGTTCGCCTTATAATACCAAAATTGACTTCCCTTATCGGGCGGGGTTCGTTAAATTCTTTTTCAGAGGACGCAACACGGTTCCTGATGTAACTCCGCATTACGAAGTTTCCGAATTTGAGTTGTGGGGAACGGAAATCGGAGGCACGGATATTAAAAAACTGAATATTGTCGGCATCAAAGCTTATCCGAATCCTGTGGCAGATGTATTGAATATTCAAAACGAATCATTGATCGAATCCGTTTCCGTACTGGATTTGAATGGGAAGCAATTGATAAAATACCCGGTTAATGCCAACAGTTATGTCTTGTCCACTTCCGATTGGGGAAAAGGCATCTATTTGGTAAAAATTGTAGCGGAAGACGGAATACAGACGAAAAGAATAGTCAAGTAATATTGGGTATGAAGAAAATTAAAAACACGGTATGCTTGTTCGCAATTGTTTGTTTGACTGCGTGCACAAACAACCATAGCGTATTGGAAAAATACGGCATCGTCAATGACGGCAAAACTATCAATACGAAAGCTTTACAAAAAGCAATCGATGATTGTTCTCTCCATGGGGGCGGAGTTGTTTCTTTGACGGAAGGAGAATATCTGACCGGGACGCTCGTGCTGAAAGAGAATGTAACGCTCCACGTGGAAAAGGGAGCGGTTATTTCCGGTAGCCGCGACATGGCCGATTATCCGGACAAAGGCAGGCGGAAGGCCTTGATTTTTGCCGAAAATGTAAAGAACATCTCCCTTAGCGGTGAAGGAGAAATCAACGGGAACGGCGCTTCGTTTACGCAGGAGAACAATGCTCCCGACCGCCCCACGTTGATTCTTCTTCTGGATTGCGAAAAGGTGGCTGTGAATGGAATCAAAATGACAAATTCAGGCTTCTGGACATTTCGCTTTGTTCGTTGCGATGGAGTGAATATCCGGCAGGTAAGCGTGGAAGGACATGCCAACTGGAACAACGACGGTTTTGACATTGAAAGTAAAAATGTGATTATCGCTGATTGTGTCCTGGATACGGACGACGACGCGATCTGTTTCAAAAGTGAAGACCCGGATTATGTAGTGGAAAATGTGACCGTTGAGAATTGCCGTTTGGCATCGAATTGCAACTTTATCAAATTCGGAACGGCAAGCGCCGGAGGATTCCGCCATATCAAAGTCTCCCATTGCACGCTGGAGAAATGCAGCCGGTCGCTTTTTCGGTTTTGGGAAAAACAAGTTCCGGGAGTAACCGACTCCATTACCGGTATAGCCGGAATTGCGCTCGAAGTTGTGGATGGCGGGTTTATGGAAGACATTACCATTTCCGATATTGTAATGGAAGATGTGCAGACTCCGGTTTTTATTCGTTTAGGCAAACGGAAGGTTTCGGACAATACCTATTTGAAAGATTTTCTCATCGAGAATATAACCGCATCAAGTGTCAGCTTTGTTGCTTCTTCCATCACCGGCGTCCCCGGTTTACGCGTAGAAAACGGTGTGATTCGCAACATTGATTTGAAGCTGAAAGCCGGGGGAAAAGTGGCGGATGTTCATCTCAAAGTTCCTGAAGCAGAAGCGGCTTATCCCGAAAACAGAATGTTTGACGTCATGCTCCCCGCTTATGGGTTTTACCTGCGCCATGCCGGTAATATTTTGTTCGACAACATTCAATTGTCAACTACCGGAGGCAAAGAAGAACGTCCTGCCGTTTTTGCAGAGGATGTGGACGGATTAACCATAAGAAACTCTTCTTTGCAATCGCCGGATAGCGACTTGCCGGTTGTTTATTTGAAATCATGTAAAAATTACATTTATGAGTAAGCTATTCCATCCCCTTTTGTTGTTTGCCTTTCTTTTGCCTCTTGCAATGAGAGGAGAACAAGTTAATTATGTAAATCACATCCGGCTCGACTCCAAAGAAGGGCATCAAGGGAAGTATGAATGGAAGATGATAAAAGCAGGAGAGATTTCCTCTCCTGCCGAAAAGATTTCTTTACCGGGTTTTGATACGGGAAACTGGTTACCGGCTATCGTTCCGGGAACGGTTCTTAATTCGTTGGTATATAATAAGGAATACCCTGAGCCTTATTATGGAATCAATAACAAGTTAGAAAGCGGACTTATTCCCGACATTGCAGAAGCCGGACGCGATTTTTATACCTGTTGGTTTCGAACCGAATTAATTATTCCCGAATCTTTTGCAGGGCAAACCATCTGGTTGCAACCCGAAGGGATTAATTATCGGGCAGAGGTATGGGTGAATGGAAACCTGCTGAGTATTATGAATGGAATGTTTACCAACGACTACATAGATATTACCAAATTTGCCCGGACAGGAGAACTCAACGCTCTCGCAATCAAGGTTTATCCGGTAGATATGCCGGGAACAATCCGGACTAAAAAATGGGGAGTGGCTGGCGAATGCCAAAACGGAGGCAACGGAAACATCGGATTAAATACCACGATGTTGATGTCGGCCGGTTGGGATTTTACTTTTATGGACGGAATCCGCGACCGCAATACCGGTATATGGAAAAGTATTTTCCTTTATACAACAGGGAAAGTAACGTTAAGACATCCGTTTGTAAAGTCCGAATTGGCAAAGCCCAACTACAACCGGGCAAGCGAATGTATCTCGGTGGAAGTGATTAATCCTTCGACCAGTATTGATACGATTACCTGCGTTGTAAAGGGGAAAATTACAGGCGAAAATGTTTCTTTCCAAAAATCCATTCGCATACTGCGGGGAGAAGAGAAGACGATACACTTTACTCCTGAAGAATTTCCTCAACTCAATATCAATAACCCGCAGCTGTGGTGGCCGGTAAACAAAGGCCCACAAAATCTGTATGAATTGAAACTGACCGTATCGGTTAATGATACCGTCTGCGATGAAGTAAGTACAAAGTTTGGTATCCGTGAAATCACTTCCGATACGAATACGCCCGATAAGTCCCGTGTGTTTTATGTAAACGGTAAGCGATTGTTTGTACGCGGAACGAATTGGATTCCCGAAGCCATGTTGCGTAATTCCGATGAAAGAACGTATGCCGAACTGCGCTATACCCGCCAATCCGGCATCAACCTGATCCGGATGTGGGGCGGCGGCATTGCAGAATCGGATTATTTTTTTCAGTTGTGCGACGAATGGGGTTTGTTGGTATGGCAGGAATTTTGGATGACCGGCGACACCCGTCACCCGCAAGATAAATCCCTTTATTTAAGCAATGTAGAATCGACCGTGAAACGCCTGCGAAACCATCCTTCATTGGCTTATTATGTAGCATCCAACGAAAGTTCGGAGGTAAGCGGTACGCGGGAACTTATTTTTAGCTTGGATGGTACGCGCGGCTACCAAATGCAATCCGAATGTGAAGGTATCCACGATGGAAGTCCCTACAAACAGGTAAATCCCATGCAGCATTACGAAAACACGGCTTCAGCCCGGGGTAGCCGCATCAACGGCTTCAATCCCGAATATGGTGCGCCCACTTTGCCCTTGGTGGAAATCCTGCGAGAAATGATGGATGAAAAAGACTTATGGCCTGTCAACAAGGAAGTATGGGATTACTTAGACGGAAATGGCTTTCATTTAATGACTACCCTGTATAAAGACTTGGTTGATAACTACGGAACTTCTTCTTCCATTGACGAATTTGCTCAGAAAGGACAGTTTTTAGGAGCCATGAATTCGAAAAGCATCTGGGAAGTATGGAACTACAATAAATTAGACTATGGAGATCGCTTTGCCTCAGGCCTCTTGTTCTGGTATCATAATTGCCCGGTAAAGCAGGTCAGCTCCCGGATGTGGGATTGGTCGCTGGAGCCAACCGCTTCACTCTATCACACAGCCCGCTCTTTGGAACCTCTGCACGCTCAATTCGATTATCTTAAAAATACGGTATCGGTTGTGAATGACTATTACAAAGATTTTTACGATTATACAGTGTCGGCAGAAGTGTATGACTTAAAGTCTAAAAAGGTGTATGAACGGTCGGCAAAAGTTGATCTTCCCTCTGATGGCGTTGTTAACGATGTCTTTACGATTCAATTTCCTGAACCTGTCACACAGGTACATTTCATTCAACTGCGTCTGAAAGATGAAAAGGGGAAAGAAGTCTCTTCCAATTTCTATTGGCGTTCCAACGACCGGTATTTGGGCAAGGGAACCCTTACGGGACCGGCTTCGTCCGGCTTTGAAGATTTAGCCAAATTAAATCCGGCGAAGCTTACCGTCAATTACCAAACAAGAGAAGATTCAGGCAAACGCTTCGTAGAGGTGAAATTGAAAAATGTTTCCACCTCCATCGCTTTTTTCAATCAACTTCAACTGCTTGACTCGGAATCGAAACCCATACGGCCCTCGTTTTATACCGACAACTTTTTCTCTTTATTACCGGGAGAAAGCAAGTCAGTCTCCATTGAAACAGATCGGAAAAATTGGGAAAACGGCGCTCCGGCATTGGTAGTGAAAGGCTGGAATATAAGAAAGCAACAATTCAAATTATAAAATATAAAAAACAATGAGGGGAAGTATTCTTATAATCTGTTTATTGTTCTCTATTCCGGTTGCCGGTATGAGCAACAAACCACCGGATGTAGCCCTGGCGCTGGAGAATGCCGCTTCGCAATATTTATTTTTGAAAGATAAATTAAGCGGACAGCAGTTATTCCCCAAAACCTATAATAAGCCTTTAGACCGTTTGCAAACCAGCGCCTCCGATTGGTGGTGCAGCGGATTTTATCCCGGTACGCTGTTTTATCTTTATGAAGAAACAGAAAATAAAGAACTTTTCGACGAGGGCGTCCGTATGCTTGCCTTGCTCGAAAAAGAACAATACAATGTAAATACACACGATATAGGATTTATGATGTATTGCAGTTACGGCAATATCAATCGGATAGCACCTTCCGAAAAATACAAGGAAATCATGGTAAACAGCGCTAATTCACTTATTACACGGTTTAACCCGGAAGTGGGATGCCTCAAATCACATAACCGGGGAGCGGACGATTTTGTGGTAATTATCGACAATATGATGAACCTGGAACTGTTGTTTTGGGCAACCCAAGCGACCGGCGACAGTACATATCATCAGATAGCTGTTGCACATGCCAATACGACACTCAAAAATCATTTCCGTCCGGATGGAACACTGTATCACGGCATCAATTATAATCCTGCAACCGGTGGTATCTCCCATTATCAAGCCGGGCAGGGATATTCCAAAACATCGGCTTGGGCGCGCGGGCAAGCCTGGGGGATTTACGGATATACCATGAGCTACCGTTTTACAAAAAACAGGCAGTACCTGGAAAAAGCAATCAGTCTTTCCAACATTATCATGAATCATCCGAATATGCCGGACGATTTGATTCCTTATTGGGACTTCAATGCACCGGATATACCGTATGCTTTGCGCGATGCTTCGGCTGCGGCTATCATTTGTTCCGGATTACTCGAACTTTCTCAATATGTGCCGGAAGAACTGTCGGAAAAGTATCTTCACTATGCGGAAAAGATACTCTCAACACTTTCCTCGCCTCAATATACCGCTCCGAAAAATACAAACGGGGGATTTATCTTGACACATTCGGTGGGAAACCTGCCGTCCATGACTGAAGTGGATGTTCCTTTAACGTATGCTGATTATTATTATGTGGAAGCATTGAAAAGGTACAAGGCAATTTCCGGACTTACCTCCCAGTCGGAGATGGCTCTGTTGACGGATAGATTAGTCAATAAACTATTGGAAGAAAAATGCGATGGGGAATTATTGAACAAAAGCATGGAAACCATTCATCCGGACGGCAGTTGGGACGATATAGATTATACTGTTGTGACAGATGGCTTTCAAGCCGAAAAACACCTTGACCGATTGGTAAATATGGCGCTTGCTTATCGACAAAAAGGCGTTTTACA
The DNA here is from genome assembly GCA_031290435.1 of Candidatus Symbiothrix sp. Taxonomy (GTDB): domain Bacteria; phylum Bacteroidota; class Bacteroidia; order Bacteroidales; family Azobacteroidaceae; genus Azobacteroides. Next base: position 6,361 of record JAITNQ010000064.1, read on the forward strand.
AGCAGATACTTCACTGTTGAAAACGATCCTGTCCGGTATGGATTATTTTTTAGAGAAAAACCCGCTTTCCTCCAATTGGTGGTATAATGATATAGGTGCGCCACAAAAATATATGACTGCTTTAATCTTGTTAAAACATGCGATTGATAAGGAAAAACGGCAACATTACGCTTCTTACCTGAAAGACAAAACCGGAAATTCGGCGCATAAAGGCAAAAACCGAACATGGGTATCTTCCATCACCATTTACAAAGGTTGTATCGAAGACAATTTAGAACTGATACAAACCGGTTTTCAATCCATTGCATCCACTGTAAAGAAAGTAGATTATCATGAAATAGAGGGAATAAAAACGGATAACAGCATCCACCAACATCGTCCACAACTCTATTCCGGCGGATATGGTATGTCTTGGATGTCTGATTTGGCAGAATATATTCAATTAGCCCGGGGTACTTCCTTTGCGCTATTGTTTCCTCCGGAGAAACTGAAAATAATCAGTGATGTAATGTTGAATGGGCAACAATTATTGTCCTACCGGGGGAGATTCGACTTTGGCGCCGTGGGACGGAATATCAGCCGGGTGGACGGAACCAAAAATAATCCGGCAAAAACATTGGACATACTCTCTGTCATCGACCCGGAAAACAGAAAGGCTTACGAATCTTGGACGAAGCATATCGTCGGTGCGCCTTTTGCTAAACCGGGAAATAAACATTTCTGGCAATCGGAAATAATGACCCATCACGGAGAGAATTACTATCTGTCGGCCAAAGTCATATCTATTCGCACCAATGGCACGGAAAGTTTGAACAAGGAAAACCTGAAAGGATATTATTTACCTTTGGGAGCGACCAACATTATGACAACCGGCAAAGAGTACGATAATATATTCCCTGTATGGAATTGGACACATATACCCGGCACTACCGCTGTTTCTTCGCCGGATGCCGCCGCCTTAAGCTGGTATCATTTCGGCTCCAATAAATATGCCGGCGGAGTGAGTAACGGACAAAACGGTCTTATTGCTTTTGAACATATCTACAACGGAGTACAAGCGAAAAAAGCGTATTTCTTTATCAATGACGTCCTCTTGTGTATGGGCGCCGGTATAAACGCATATAAAACCCAAGACATTGTAACTACCGTAAACCAATGTCATGCAAAGGGATCTATCCATTTCTATGAAAATGAACAGATATTGTATTTCTCCGACAAAACAAAAACCTCCAATAACGTGGAATGGGTGTATCATGATCATGTCGGATATATTTTCCCCATGGGAGGGAAAGTGACCATTCAAAGAACAGAACAAACCGGTTCGTGGAATTTAATCAATGAAACAGGCTCCAGGCAGGAAATCACCCAAGATGTATTCAGTTTATGGCTCGACCATGGAAATGAACCCCAAGCTGCCAATTATTGCTATATGGTGATGCCTGATACAAGCCTGAATCACTTTGAAGCCCGTTCCCGCAATCATGGCTTTGTTATTGTAAAAAACGAACCCGATATGCAGGCCATCCGGAACGAACATTCAAAAATCTATGCAATCGTTTTTTACAATCCGGGAAACGTTGTCTTGGATAAAGAATTGGAAATATCGGCAGATAAAGAAGCGTTAGTGCTTATTGAGAAATACGAAGACGGCTATAAGTTTTCCGTATCCGACCCGCTTTATGAGGCTTCGGAGATAAACCTGACGATTAATAAAAAACTGGCCGGAGAGGGAGTCAAAAGACAGAAATCGTATTCGATTCTCAATATAAAACTACCACAAGGAGAATATACCGGAAATAGTGTTCAGAAAGAACTTAAATTATTGAAATAAAATTGAATAAATTATGAGGTCATTGGCTAAAACTTTTTTGAGGAGCTATTTTGCCTGAAAGGCAGAATTTTCATAACCGCAGGTCGAGACCTGCGGAAAAAAGACCAACCACCACTGCCTAAAAGGCAGGACTTCTTTGCACAAATCCTGCCTTTCAGGCAGTTGACTGGAGCTATGTATTACCACAGGCTGCGCTGTCGCTTACCTGCGGTTATGAAAATATTGCCCTTTCAGGCAAAACCTGCAAACAATTTATTTTGCAAAAAGCGAATTTTGTCGTTTTTGCATTCTTGCAAACAATGCACTGTTTTTCAGACGGCGATTAAGATATGCCTTGTATTGTTCAAAATTCATATCTTTTGTTTCTGCGTAAATCTTCGCCTGAATGTCGTTTTTCATTTCGATGCAGTCGAAATCTTTTTCAATCGTTCTCATAACTTATTAAATCTTTTGGATTTCTGATTTCTATTATCGAATAACCTTTTTTCAAATTCACGCCATTATATCCTTTTATTCTGTCCAGATTAACAATGTGCTTGAAATTCCAACTTGCCAAAACATCTACTTTGTTGATGGTTGCAACGGCAATATGCTGACAATCGTCAAAACTTGTTCGCCCAACTACATTTTCGGCAATATAGCAATCGGCAAGTTCGCGCGCCTCGTCCGTCAAGTAAACATACTTAAAACATTCATCGTCGTATTGCAACAATAAATCCTTTACTCTTTGGGGAGCATCTTCCAATTCGTCGAACAAATGGTCGGAGAGTACAAAAATAACCTCTCTGTTGCTGAGTCGCTTAAACAACGCCTTTGTCTCCACCTCAAATTCGACGTCGAAAAAGCCGCCAACGATAGATGTATCAATGTAAATTCGATATTTCATCTGCTTTTCTGTTTAAAATTACATCGTAAAGATACGAAACTTTTTCCGTCTGAACGTTGAATTTTTCTTTGTATCTCCATACTATCACACTTTTGCTATCAATTATATGATTTTTTCAAACAATTCGTTCTTTTAAACAAAAAAACAATTACCTTTGCGCCACGTTTTTGGTGTCACCCTGTTTTCTAATTATCTATAGTTATTGGCAGCGTTATTTAAATAGCGCTGCCAATATTTCAATAAAGAATTTTTTGTACCTTTCTTCTATAAATTCAATCCTCTATCCCCTATACAAGCCCACAATTGTATCAAATTCTTGCTACAGGGCATAATGTCCCCTACCCGCGCAGCGGGGAAGGCGAGTCCTCGCCTTAAA
>JAITNQ010000043.1 GCA_031290435.1 Candidatus Symbiothrix sp.
TTTGTTTACTTCAGATTGTTATGCCTGATATTTGTTTACTCTTTGAGTCTTACCCCTGACACTGCGGCAAAGGTAAACAATTTCCAGCGATATCCAAGCCCTCCAGTTGATTTTTTATATTGATGATATGGTTCACTTTGCTTATTCCATATCTCTCAAAACCACTCATACTGATTGCAAGTATAAACAGCATATCCGTATAAATATGACCATAGCATATGGCCAAGATTGGTCATGCCGTATAGCCAAAATTGGCTATTGAATTGAGGCAAACAATTAGACCTCATAATAGTTACACGAGACACAAGTTCGCAAGTTTCTAAAAGACAGGAAATTCAGATTTAGAAACGTAATTTATGACCGAGCATAGTATATATAAAAAAAACCGAAAACCCTCTTGACAGAGCTTCCGGTTTTTTGTAGCATTAGCTTTACAACTGCTATTTATTTCTTACGGTTTCCGTAACGACTCATAAATTTATCAACACGACCCGCCGTATCCACCAATTTCTGTTTACCGGTATAGAACGGATGCGATGTGCTGGAAATCTCCACTTTTATCAAGGGATAAGTTACACCATCAATTTCGATGGTTTCTTTCGCCTGAATAGTAGAACGCGTGATGAAAGTATCATCATTCGACATATCTCTGAATACGACCGGACGATATGATTCCGGATGAAGTCCTTGTTTCATTGTTGTTTATTTTTGTTTTTATTATTTATCACCAAACAACTTTCTGTTGCGGGGGTAGGACTCGAACCTACGGCCTCTGGGTTATGAGCCCAACGAGCTACCAACTGCTCCACCCCGCGATTTCGACTGCAAAGGTAGTTATTATTTTTTATATAGCAAATTTATCCGACTATTTTTTTGAAAACAATTGATAGAAAAAAGGTAATCAGTTATTACTGAGCCTGAAATAATCTGATCGCTCGCTCCAAATCTTCGGGTGTATCGACGCCTATGGTGTCTTCGTTGCTGATACCGGCTTTGATTCTGTATCCGTTTTCTATCCAGCGCAATTGTTCCAGAGATTCGGCTTTCTCCAAGGAAGATTGAGGCAAAGCGGTGATTTCTTTCAAGACGCTTGAAAGATAGGCATAGATACCTATGTGTTTGTAAAACACCTGCGAACCCAACCATTCCTCGTGGTGTTTTCCCCGAATATAAGGGATAATCGAACGGCTGAAATAAACAGCTTGCCGCTTGGCATTCAGGATTACTTTCGGGGTATTCGGGTTAAACAAGGCTTCGAAACCGGCATCAGCCGGGAAAGGTTTGACCAAGGTGGCAATCTGTGTCGTTTCATCCTGAAAACAGTCTTTCAGCAAACTTATCTGGGACGGATTGATAAAAGGCTCGTCGCCTTGAACATTAACGATTACATCGAAAGTTTCGCCTGTATTTACGTATGCTTCAAAACAACGGTCGGTTCCACTCTGATGGTCGGGAGAAGTCATTACCGCTTTTCCGCCATAATCCAGTACCGTGTCGAAGATACGTTTGTCATCCGTAGCTACAACAAGTCCGTCAAAAAGATGCGCCACCCTTTCATAAACCCGCACAACAAGCGGCTTCCCGGCTAAGTCAACCAAAGGTTTTCCCGGAAAGCGGGTTGATGCATACCTGGCGGGAATAATTCCTAAAAATCTCATAATTTACTGATTTTATAGATGTTGTCTCGTTCTCCTATCACCAGCAGTATATCGCCCTCTTCCAACTCCAAATCGAGGTCGGGATTCTGCCTCGAAAAATTGTCACGTTCAATACCGATTAGCAGACAACCGAAATCATCCTGAATTCCCGAATTTCGGATGGTTTTCCCAATGAGTTGCGAACCTGCTTCCAACTGGACTTGTCTCATCCGCACTTCGGGGAAAACGGGATCTTCCTGATTCAGGTATTTCAAACGTTTCTCTTCCAATCGGTTCTGAAATAGCTCCATCTGTTTGTCTGTTCCCAATACGACAATATGATCGTGGGGAAAAATCCGTTCGTCCCCGTTTGGAATATTGATTTTGATATCCCCCCGGATAATCGTTACCACATTTACGCCGAAATACTGTCTGAATTTCAATTCTTTCAGCGTTTTACCTACAATGGAATAATAGGACTTTATGAGAAAATCGGATAAGTGCATATCTCTTTCCAGAACGTGATTAACAAATCCTTTTGTTACCGGAGATTTTGAATCATGGTATTGCTCTTTCTCATTGAAATTTATCTTGAAACGTCGTTCTAAAGCGATAGAGCGCGTTTTCAGATGTCGGGATGCAATGAATATCATTAAAATAATAACCGCAAGGATAAACGCAATGACAAAATTTGTGTGAAACAGGTGAAACAGTACATACATCAACAAACCGGCACACATCAATACACGGAAGACAATTGTAAAAACCAAGGGTCCCCTGTTCACTTTACTGTTTTTCCAAAGTTGGACAAATTCTGCGGAATCATCTTCTTTGATAATTATCAAACGCATAAAAGGAGAAAGGAAGACGATGAGCGTCGTTGCAAAAATCAACCTTCCGTTTATTCCCGGAATCCATTTTTGAATTAAAGGATAACCATATTGCATAGAGAAATAGACGATAACTATACAAATAAAATAATAAATCAAAACCACCGTAGACATATCTTTCAGCAACTTTTTCCATAAATTGTTTTGATTTACCGGACGGGCGCCGGAAGCATATTTATTCAGGTAATTTACCCATGATTTCGGCAACTGTTTGTCTAAAAAAACGTAAGCCGGATTCGCCAACTTCATTACAAAGGGCGTGGCGAAAATGGTTATCACGGAAACCGAAACGATAATCTGATACAAAGATGGCTCAATAACGCCTAAACTCAATCCCAAAGCGCCGATAATATAAGAAAATTCACCTATCTGCGTCAAGGAAAAGCCGGCAAAAACAGCTGTCTTCAGATTTTGCCCGGAAAGAATAACGCCGCTTGTTGCAAAAACCATCTGTCCGATAATCACAACTAAACTGATAATGAGTATAGGTACAATATATTCACCCAAACTGGAAACTTGTATCAACATTCCCACTGAAACAAAGAAAATGGCGCCGAAAAAATCCTTAATCGGCAATATCAGTTTTTCTATCCTTTCTGAATCAATTGTTTCGGCCAGAATAGAACCCATGATGAAAGCGCCCAAGGCCGAGGAAAAACCCGCCTGTGTAGCCAGAAGCACCAGACCAAGACAAAGCGCCAATGCAATAATCAGGATGGTTTCGTCGTTGAGGAAACGTTTCATCTTTCGCAGGAAAGTAGGCAACAAATAGGTGCCGAGAATAAACCAGCACAATAAAAACGCCATCAACTTAAACAAACTGTAAAGCATATCTATGCCTTTGAAATGCTGGCTGACGGCTATTGTCGAAAGTAAAACCATCAGCAAAACCGCAAGCAAATCTTCAACAATCAGGATCCCTAAAACAATTCCGGCAAAGTGCTTATTCGACAGATTGAAATCGCTGAAAACCTTGATGATAATCATGGTGGAAGACATGCAAATCATTGCACCGAGAAAAATACTCGTCATCTGCGACCATCCGAACAAAATGCCGACCGTATACCCTAATCCAATCATGGACAGGATAATAAACAATGCCGCCACTAAGGCGGAGGCGCCAACTTTCAACAGCTTTTTGAAACTGAATTCCAAACCCAATCCGAATAACAGAAAAATAATACCGATTTCGGCCCATGTTTCAATATTGTCATAACCCGGATCCTCATGGGAAATAAAAAACGAGAGAACAATTCCTGAAATAATATAAGCCAAGACGACAGGCTGCTTTAACCATTTGAATAACAACGAAAAAACACCCGCCACGATAAGAATCAAGGCTAAATTGGAAATCAGAGGAGACAATTCAGACATAATATACTGTAAAAATTCGCTGTCAAAATTACAAAAAAATATTTGCTTTTTCGTACTTTTGTACGGAAAAATGAAAGAAAATCAACAGATACAGGATTTAATGGCGCAAAACGAACGCCAAAAGCGTGATTTCAAACGATGACAAAGCGTTCATAATTCATAATTTATAATTTATAATTCACAATTCATTACGTATGAAAAACAAAATTATTTATAAAGACAGCGAAAGCATAATCGGAATAGCCCCAATATGCGAAGACTCCGAATCCTTGTTGGCGCAATTAGACAAAGAGCAGTACCTGCCGTCCCTTGAAAAAATGATGGAAAGCCGTCGTCAGGAATGGCTTACTGTCAGGGTTTTATTGAAAGAAATATTAGGTAATGAAAAAAAAATACACTACTACCCTTCCGGAAAACCTTATCTTGAAGATCTAACTTACCGCATCAGCATCAGCCATACCAAACAGAGAGGAGTTGCAGGACAAGGCAAAACCAAAGGTTATGTTGCGCTGATTATAAACAAAAACAAGGAAGTCGCCATCGACATCGAACAAATTTCCCCACGGGCGGAAAATATCCTGCCTCGTTTCGTGAACAAAGAAGAAGAAAAAGCGCTTTCAACAAGAAACAGATTGATTCATATACTTTTGCATTGGTCGGCCAAAGAATCTGTGTTTAAATGGGTAGATATGCATGATTTTGATTTCAAGGCGCAAATGCATATCAGTCCTTTTGAGCCTGTCATCGGAGAATGGGAAAGTTTCACAGCTAAGGAAACCCGGACGGAACAGCAACATATTTTCACCGTGCATTATTTTGTAGCGGAAGACTATGTTTTAACTTATATTTGAAAGTTTTCCTAATCCGATAAAAACAGCTATCTTTGCGCCGGATTAATGTTACAGATGGACTTTCAATTACAATATACAGATAAATTTTCCAATGCACGAGCCGGTTTGATAACAACCGGACACGGGAATATCGAAACACCCATTTTTATGCCGGTCGGAACGCAGGGCACCGTCAAGGCTGTGCATATCAATGAGTTGAAAAACGACATCAAGGCCGAAATCATTTTGGGAAATACCTACCATCTTTATCTTAGACCCGGTACGGAAATTCTGGAACAAGTCGGCGGATTGCATAAATTCAACAGTTGGGACAAACCCATTCTGACCGACAGCGGTGGATTTCAGGTTTTTTCCCTGTCGGAAAACCGGAAGCTGAAAGAAGAAGGAGCTGTTTTCCACTCCCATATCGACGGTTCCAAACACCTTTTCACACCCGAAAAGGTGATGGATATCCAACGAAGCATAGGCGCCGACATCATCATGGCTTTCGACGAATGTACACCCGGCGATGCAACGTACGACTATGCCCGGAAATCACTCGAACTGACCGAACGCTGGTTAGACAGATGCATCGGACGATTCAACGAAACCGAAGATAAATACGGTTACAAACAAAGCCTGTTCCCGATTGTGCAAGGTTGTGTCTATCCTGATTTGCGGAAAAGAGCAGCCGAAAACATAACATCCAAAGGAGCGGACGGAAACGCTATCGGCGGATTGGCTGTCGGCGAACCAACCGAAAAAATGTATGAAATGATTGAGTTGGTCAACGAAATACTGCCGAAAGACAAACCCCGCTACCTGATGGGCGTCGGCACACCGGCCAATATCCTTGAGGCCATCGAACGCGGCGTGGATATGTTCGATTGCATTATGCCGACCCGAAATGGAAGAAACGGACAAGTTTTTACCAAAGAAGGTATTATGAATATGCGAAACAAGAAATGGGAGAACGATTTCAGTCCGCTGGAGGAAAACGGCGCCTCCGCTATTGATAATTGCTATTCAAAAGCATATCTTCGCCATTTATTTGTAACGAACGAAATACTGTCCCTGCAAATCGCCTCCATCCACAATCTGGCATTTTACCTTTGGTTGGTGAAAGAGGCGAGGAAACATATCATCAGTGGAGACTTTACCGCATGGAAAGCCGCTATGATGCCGAAAATTCAAAACAGAATATGAGGAAACTTTTCACAATATTAGACTTGTATATTATAAGGAAATTCCTTGGTACATATATTTTTACCATCATGCTGTTTATTGCCATCACAATCATCATTGATGTAAATACCAAAATAGACAGTTTTATCAAAAATGCAGCGCCTACATCCGCTATTATTGCGGATTACTATCTCATTTTTATTCCTTATTTCATCAACGCTTTCAGTCCGTTGTTTGTATTTATCACCGTCATTTTCTTTACCTCCAGATTAGCCGATAATTCCGAAATTATCGCGATGTTGTCGAGTGGCTTAAATTTTGACCGGCTACTCAAGCCCTATATGATATCGGCTGCAATAATAGCCGCTTCCACTTTGTTTTTAAATAGTTACATCATACCTCCGGGAAATATCAAACGAATTGAATTTGAAAATAAATACGTAAGAAGCAAAAAAGTAGAATTCGATACGCATATCCAATTAGAGGTAGAACCAAACGTAAATGCTTATTTTGACCAATACGACAGCTATTCCGGAACGGGACGCGGATTTTCATTAGACCGGTTTGAAGACAAAAAATTAGTTTCCCGTTTGACAGCGAAAAGCATTAAATGGGATTCTTTGTATCATTGGACAATAAATAACTACACGATAAGAGATTTTATGGGTATGAAGGAAAAAGTTACCTCCGGCGAACAAATCGATACGGTCTTAATGATTATGCCATCCGACTTTCTGATTTCGGTCAATGATTCGGAACAGATGACAACGCCTCAGTTAAAATCCTATATTGACCGTCAAAAGAAACGCGGGATTGGAAATAACATACAACTATTTGAAATAGAATATCATAACAGATACGCATCAGTATTTTCCGCTTTTATCCTGACCTTAATCGGCGTATCCCTTTCTTCCCGCAAAATCAAAGGCGGCATGGGGCTGAATATTGGATTCGGCTTATTGCTGAGTTTCTCCTATGTCCTGTTCATGCAGATTTCATCGTCCTTTGCCGTATCCGGGATGGTAAGCCCTTTTGTAGCCGTCTGGATACCTAACGTAATGTATGCCGGAATAGCGCTCTTCCTATACAAAAGAGCGCCGAGGTAAATTTGCAGACATACAATACATTTATATCATTTTTTCCACACTCCAGACGTAGGCATGCAGACCTTGCTGTTCCGTCAGTATATCCAATTCATGGAGTTTGAGGAGCAAATCATCTACTTTTTCATCCGGGACAACCGTCAGAATAGCTGAATTCAAAGTAGGCCAGGCATGGTTCCCATAATGCGGTTCACCGGTTTTACTGCCTCTGCCCTGGACGGTGTCCCAGAGGGTAAACCCCCTGAGACTCATCTTTTCCAATATATCAAGAATACGATCTTTGTATGCTTGATTATAAGGTATAAATACTGTTTTCATTCTTGGTTTTTAATTTTTAGTTTTTAGTTTTTAGTCTCCAAAGTTTCCTCCGTTGCCGTCTCACCCCATTCGAACCGAAGATAGAGTACAAAGCCGGAACGTAAAGCAAAGTCAGGATGGTAGACAAAGTCAAGCCGCCTACCACGGCAATACCCATCGGTTGCCACATTTCGGAACCGGATCCTCTCGGTATAGCCATCGGAATCATACCCAAAACGGTAGTAGCGGTCGTCATCAGAATGGGACGCAGACGTGAACGACCGGCCGAAATAACCGCTTTGTCGATCGACATACCCCGCTCCCTGTTCAGGTTGGCATAGTCGATAAACACAATACCATTCTTCACCACTATACCAATCAGCATCACCATACCGATCAGGGCCATCAGGCTCACGGATTTTCCGGTAAGCATCAAAGCAAGGAAAACGCCGGCGATACCGAAAATCAAGGACAGCACGATAATGAAAGGATAAGTGAGTGATTCGAACTGTGCAGCCATCACAATGTACACCAACAAGACGCAGAGAATCATCAATACAACCAAATCGCGGTTGGTTTCCTGCTGGTCTTCATACGAGCCGCCAATATTGACGCCGATTTCCGGAGAAATCACTCCTTCCGACTGCATATCTGAAATGATACTGTTCACTCCTGCCACTACATCGCTTAATGCTGCTTTGTAAAGCGACCCGCTTACGATGACGATACGCTGCCGGTTTTGACGGTCGATTTGCGGAAGCGAGGATTTTTCAACCACTTTTCCTAATTCCCGAATTTTAACCGGTATTCCCGCATTGTTGTAAACAGAAATATCTTCGATAATTTCAAGCGATTGCCGGTAAGCCTCGTCATAGCGCACCACAATGTCGTATTCATCTCCATCTTCCCTGTATTTGGAAGTAAAGGAACCATTGATGCGGTTGCGGACATAGGTAGCCACTGTGGCTGAGTTCAATCCGTTTTCCGCTAATTTTTCCCGGTCAAATTCAATCCGGTACTCAATCCGGTAATCCTGACGGTTAATAGTCACGTCGCGCAAACCTTTCACCAATGCCATTCTTGTCTTCAGTTCGGCGGCAATTTTATCGGTGAGCGCTAAATCGTATCCGTAGACTTCCACATCCACCGTGCTGGCTCCCGTACCCATCAGACCGCCATTTCCACCCGGCGTTACAACATATTTGTACAGTTCGGGCATATTGTCAAATTCTTCTCGCAATCCGTCTGCAATATCATAGATGGACAACTTTCTTTCATCCGCCTCTACGCAACGGAAACGAAACGAGATCAGATTGGTCGCATTATCCTGCATGGCGGAAAAAGTATTGTTTTCATCGGCCTGTCCTACGGAGAAAGAGCGGATTCTCACCTCTTTGGCATAGTTTGCCTTGACAATGCTGTCGATTTTCATCGCAGTCGCCCGCGCTACTTCCATACGGGTGCCGGTCGGCAAATAAACGCTGGCCTGAATCATGCTGTTGTCGGACGACGGCATAAAGTCGAATTTCACCAACTGTAAAGCCGGAACCATAATAACGAAAAAGATGGTAAAACAAATCAAGAGCGTTTTCCAACGATTCCGCACACAGGTATCCACCAATTTTGAATAGAAAATATCCAATTTATCAAGAAATACTTTTATCGGAGCATGTATCCTGTCAAAGAAACGGCCTTGCGTATAGGTAAGGCGCAACATCTGAGAACACAACATCGGGGTAAGCGACAAGGCGACAACCAAAGATATGGTAATCATAATGGTCACCATCCATCCCAACTGACCGAACATCACACCGGCCAGACCGGTGGTCATGGTCAAGGGAAGGAATACGGCCAAAATGGTCAGGGTGGAAGCAATTACGGCTATACCTACCTCATTGGTTGCATAAACAGCCGCCTCTTTGGGCGTACTGCCGCGCTCAATATGTTTCGTAACATTCTCAAGCACCACAATCGCATCGTCCACAACCAAACCGATGGCAATGGTTAGTGACGACAGGGATATAATATTGAGCGAACCTCCGGTTATCATCAGGTAAATGAATGAAGCAATCAACGAAATAGGAATAGCGAGAATAATGATAATCGTAGCTCGCCAGCGTCCCAGGAAGAACAGCACGACTAAAATGACGAAAAAGCCTGCCAGCAGGATTGTTTCCGTCAACGAATCAATAGAGCGCTGAATAAAATCGGAAGTATCCATAATCATCTCTAACTTAACGTCGGAGGGCAAGGTTTTCTGTAATTCCGGAATAATCTCATTCACTGTTTTAGCGATTTCAACCGTGTTGGCTCCCGATTGCTTCTGAACGATGATGATTGCGCCCTTCACTTCATTTGAGTAAGATTCCTGAATACGACTCTGAATGGTATCGGAAACGGTTGCTACATCTCTCAAATAAACATTTTTTCCTCCGTAACTGCCGAGTACAATGCCCAGAAGTTGTTCACTGGCCTTAAATTCTCCTTCGATACGCAAGGCATAAGTAGCGGTTCCGATGTCGAAATTACCGGCCGGGACATTCAGGTTCTCGGTCTGGATAACACTGGCTATCTTTTCAACAGTCAGATTGTAGGCTTCTAATTTTTCGGGACTGACATTGACCTGTACTTGCCGTTGCGGAGCGCCTGAAACCGTTACGGCTCCTACGCCCGCTACACGGTTCAGGGGATTGGCTATTTTTTCATCCAATATCTTGTAGAGTCCGTTAACACTCTCTTTGGCTGTCGCCGAATAGATAACGACCGGTACCATATCCATGCTGAATTTGAATATAATCGGATTACTTACATCGTCCGGAAGTTGGGATTTTACCATATCTATTTTATCTCGGACATCATTGGTCGCCGTATTAATGTCGGTACCGTAATTAAATTCCAGCGTTACTATCGACATATTGTCCCGCGACTGGGAAGTAATTTTCTTCAGGTTCTCAGCGGTATTCAAACTGTTTTCGAGCGGTCTGGTAACATTTGTCTCAATATCCGAAGCACTGGCTCCCGGATAAGCAATTATCACCGACAACTGGTTTGTTTCAATGTCGGGGAACAAGTCAACCGGCAATTGTAAAAAGGAAAATATACCGAAAATAGCTATGCCGACAAATATCAAAGCGGTAGTAATCGGCTTTTTTACAGCAGTTTCATATAAACTCATAGCTTAGTTTTTATTGATTAATAATTTCAACCTCCGTGCCGTCTATCAATCGGGTCTGTCCGGCCGTCACAACCACATCTCCGGGCTTCAGACCGGAAAGAATCTCGTAATTTTCACCCAGATGCTGCCCTAATTCCACTTTGTGATATTTGGCTATGTCGTTTTCTATCGTGAATACATATTTATCGTTGGCGCCGGGCTGGCGTTGAACAGTCGCATCCGGAATAACAATGCTTTCCCCCGTTCCGAAATTCAGGCTGACACGGGCGTACATTCCCGGACGAACCCGCAGATGGTTGTTGTTAATCCCCACTTCCACGCCGAAAGTATGGGTGGCCGCATCAATGGTCGGATAAATCAAGGTTACTTTTCCGGTGAAAACTTCATTTCCGTAAACATCCAATGTAATGTCGACCGGCATTCCCTTCTTTACCAAAGTAAAATACGATTCCGTAACATTAATCACCGCTTTCAGAGGATTCAAGTGCTGAACCGTCAGAATGGGCTGTTGCCCGAACACATCCCCATTGTCATAATTGCGGGCGGTCACCGTACCGTTGATAGGGCTTTTCAATTGGGTATTGTCCTGAAGGTTTCTTATGGCTGTTTTCAAAACGTCAATCTGGGTTTTTACCTGATCGACCTGTTGCTGCGCGATTCCACCCTCTTTCAGCAAGGCGCTGTACCGCTCATAATCTTTTTCCAGATTGGCCAATTGTGTATTCTGCTGTTTCAGATTTGAGGATTCCATCTGAACCAATAATTGATCTTTATGCACCTTACCGCCTATTTCTACATAGATTTTTTCGATACGTCCCGGCATGGCAGGCGTAATCTGATTAATTACATCTGCTTTAACGGTAGCGGTATAAGTCGCTATCTTATCCACAGGCTGAAACTTTGCAACCGTCGTATTCACTTTTACTTTACTGGTTTTCGAGTCGCTTGCGTCCGTCTTTTTTTCTCCGCAGGAAATTAAAATTCCCAACCCGATAATGGGCAATAATCTAACTAAATTTTTTGTCTTCATATTTTATTTATTTGTTTTATCTTTTGTAAGTTACTCCTGTATTTCTATCCCCAATACCTTATCCAAATCAGCTTTGGAAGTCAGAAAATTATAAATCGCCTGATTAAACGCCAAATTGGCCTGGGTCAATCCCAACTGAGCGGTATTCAAATCAAGCAGGGTTCCCATTCCGGTATCATACAGTTTTTGTGAAATCTTGTACCCTTTTTGCGCCTGTGCCACAACATCCTTGGTCGACAAGACCTGTTCTACGAAATTCGTCATATTGTTGAGGTTATTGCTTATCGCCAAATTGAGATTTCTTACAATATCTTCCCGTTGCCATTTCATCTGTTCAATACCAGCTTTTGTCTGACGGATATCGTTCGATTTCTTAAAACCGTCGAAAATAGGAATGGAAATATTCAGACTGACGGACGAAGTAGGGTTCCATTTGTAATCTCCGAATTTGAAATCATTGTTCATCGACATGTACATATAACTTCCGGATATGGCAATAGTCGGATAATACTGGGTTTTATAGAGTTCCAGCGTTTTATGCAACTGCTCGTTCTGGATATCGAACTGCTTCAGTTCCGAATTATCGGCCAAGGTAGTATCTATGCTGAGTATTTCGGCGTAGAGGTCTTTTTCGTAGTCCAATAAACTTCCTTCTACCGATATGTCTTGGTCAATATCAATCCCCATCAGGGCTTTCAGCGACAAAGACGCCAGATTGTAGGCATTTTGCGCCTGTATCAGATTGGGTTTGATATTTTTGGCATTCACATCCGCTCTAACCAAATCAAATTCCGAAACAATTCCTTGCTTGTATTTACTGTTGATATTGTCGTAATTGAGAATCGCATTGTCATAACTTTCCTGAATAACATGAAGGGCGTCTTTCGCAAACAAAACGCCATAATAGGCTTTTCGAATGGAATTTACCATGTTAATTCTGGAAGACCGGGCATTTTCGACAGCCAGTTCCACATCCAAACTTGATAATTCGAGACTTTTCCACAGTGTTGGAACCAGCAGCGGCCAACTGAGGTTGAATCCGCCTGTCCAGTTGTTGTCACGGCCAATGGTTATTCCTTCAGCTCCCGAAGACGGGTTCGCAGCAGCTGCGGCTTCTTCCGCTTGCTTAATGGCATTGGAAACCGTTCCCGGTACGTAGCCATTTACGGCAGAAGCAAATGCCGTTTCCATCAGTGGCGTCAACATGGAACTCATATCAAAAGCGCCATCCATATACATGACCTGCTTCTTCAAAGAGCGACTGTACTGTCCCACGGCATCAATCTGCGGATAAAGCGAGGATTGGTTCGATTTTTTTGCGTACTTTTTCTTCTGAATTTCCAAATCCGCTATTTTCACCGTAGGATTTTCACTCAATGCAATTCTGATGGCTTTGTCCAGATTCAGTTCTAACGGAGCCTCTTTGTTTTGGGCGCCGACTAACCAGGATGCGGAAACCATCAAGATTGCAATACCTGTTTTTTTGATTAAACCAATTTCCATAATCTTTTTACCTAATTAAAATATTTGTTCTTTATTTATTGTCTTTTCTCTAATTCCAATACAATTTTGTCGACCTTTTCGTTGCCCAATGGCGTCGAAATTCCCCGAATAAAATTCAATATAATGGCCCGAATAAATTCGTTGGTCGAATATTTGTCCGTCGGGATGAAATCATCGTCCATCAATGCCTTAAACTGGCTTTTCAAAAGCCAGATCAATACTTCAAATTTGACGTCGCCGCGAATCAATCCCTGCGCTACGCCTTTTTCAAATAAAGGGAGAAAAGAATTAATGCTTTCTTTTTGCCTGTTCTCTATTTTTTTGAAAATAGCTGTATGGTATTTTCTCAGGTCGTGTATAAACGATTTGTTCACATTTTGCACATTCCGTAAATGACTGGCGTAAATCCGCATCAAAGTGTCTATTACATCTTCCGAATCACTAAACAATTCCCGCGTTTCCCTATCAACTTTCTCCATGTTAAGATTGATGCAAATTTCCAACAGCTCTTCTTTGTCCGAGAATATTTCATAAAGCGTACGTTTGGATATACCCAATTCATTGGCTATATCCGACATCGTCATGCCTTTTACCCCTTTGGTAAAAAAGAGCGCCGACGCTTCCTGAACAATCCTTTCTCGTAATAATCCCATCTTTCTTTAAGCCTTGTCTGTTTTTGCTTTTGAATGTCGCTTGAGACCCGTGTTGTGCTTATTTTCTTCGAACCGGTCTCTTTCCTGCGAGTTTTCAGGCAGCAAAGTAAATGAAAACTTTTGAAACAAAAAAAGTTTTTTCATCCCATTTTTATTTTATTAAGTAAAAAAATAATTAATTAAATTTTTGTCGGGGTTTTAGGGTATGAATATACTATTTTTTTGTATCTTTGCGCCTTCAATTATTTTATTATATTAACAATTAAACATTTATTTCTATGATTAAAAAAGTTTTTGTAGCGATTATTATCGCATCTTGCACCCTATTTTGTGGAAGCAACTTGAATGCGCAAGGCTTATTTGAAAACTGGGCTATAGGTATTGAAAGTGGCACATACGGAACCGGAATAACAGTAGCCACATCACTCTCGCCACTATTAAAGTTAAGAGCAGGCGTCGATTATCTGGGTGTGAAATACTATACGGATTTTGATGTCGAACCGGAAGGTTATGTGGAAAATAATCCTTCGCTCAATAAAATTGACATGTCCGCTACGGTTTCGAATCCCCAATTGAAATTCACCAATTTTAAAGCCATTTTGGATTATTATCCTATGCAGAACGGCATTTTTTCCATTTCAGCCGGTTTTTACGCCGGCAATAGCGCCATAAACGCAGGTGCCAAGATAGACAACTATCCGCAACTGGTAGAAAAGTATGGAGGGCCTCTTGTTTTTGACTTGGAAGATATTGTAGTTAAGCCCAATGCAGATGGAACTTTCGATGGAAAGCTCAAATTCGGCAACTTGGTCAAGCCTTATTTCGGCTTAGGTTTGGGTCGAACAATTGCCAACAGCAGAGTAGGATTCAAGTTCGATATAGGATTTATTTACCAAGGCGACTATAAATTTGATAGCAAAAATATGTCCACGTCAACAAAGATGGCGGAAAGTGTTACTACTACGTTTCTTGATGATGAAGCCATTCCTTCGTGGGTACTCAAAACATGGCCGATTATTAATTTTAGCCTCTCGTACCGGATATATTAATCCGGAATCCGGCAAATAAAAAAGATGCGTCAAAAAGACGCATCTTTTTTTATGATAAGAACCGAAGCATACACGGCTATGCCTTCCTCCCGCCCTACATATCCCATTTTTTCAGATGTAGTCGCCTTAATGGAAATATCCTCCACATCGACAACCATTACATCCGACAGGCATATTTTCATGTGTGGTATATGGGGATTCAGAAGCGGCTTTTCCGCACAAACAGTTATATCCGCATTCCCTAATTCATAGCCTTCCGACCGGATTAAGTCCATGGTTCTTCGCAACAAAATCTTGCTGTCAATATCTTTGAACTCTTCGCTCATATCCGGAAAATGAAAACCGATATCCCTCAATCCGGCTGCACCCAATAAGGCGTCACAAAGGGCATGGATAAGCACATCTGCATCAGAATGTCCCAGCAAACCTTTTTCATACATCAATCTGATGCCTCCCAACCATAATTGCCGGTCAGACGCAAAACGGTGGACGTCAAATCCAAAGCCAATACGTATTTTATCCGGCATTATTTCACCAGGTTTCTCAGCCCGTCCATATCAAAACTGATAGAGAAACGGAGGGTTTGGTCTAAAGGATTGGAAGGAACAGTAGAAATCAGATAGGCTGCATCCAATTGAAAAGAAGTCAATTTGAAGCCTGCGCCAAGCGAGAAATACTGCCGGTTTCCTTTATTCGGATTTTCATAAAAATAACCGCCACGTACAAAGAATTGATTGCGATAAGCATATTCCGCTCCGACAGACCACATGATTTCCCTAAACTCTTCTTTCAGACCGCCCGGAGCATCCCCAAACGATTTGAAAATACCGGATATAGATGAAATAGCAAAGTAATTATTCAATGCGGTTTGTTTATCTTCAGCCGTCATGCCTTCCGTATCCGGAGGCGTAGGAACCATGTATTTGTTCAAATCCAAATTAAACGATATGGTATTGTAGTCGTCCATCGGATAAAGCAGTGAAGTGCCTATTCTCAGGTTGGCCGGCAGAAAATTATCGATACTTCCATTATTATAAGATATTTTATTACCCATATTGGATAGATTAAAACCCAATCCGAGAAGAGATTCGCTATTACCCAGCATCAAATATTTATTGTAGTAACCGGCTATATCGGCAGCTACGGTTGATCCCGGCTCCATGTCGTCCACTCCTGAACCCAAATCGGAATAAATAAAGCGAAAATTAACCGCCATGGCATAATTTTCCGTAAATTTCCGGGAATAACCGATATCTAACGACATTTCATACGGATTGACGCGCTGTAGTTCATCTCCATTCCAATCGGTCATCGTTATTTCGCCTAATGAAAAATAACGCAATGACGCTGCAACGGCATTCTCTCCGAAATTACCCCATTTATAATATCCGGCAAGGTAAGCCAAATCTATATCGTCTACGATACTCCTCAACCAAGGCGTATAAGACAAGCCGATACCTGCATTGCTATAGGCAAACACATATTTGGCCGGATTCCAATATTGAGAATAAATATCCGGCTCCGTAGCTGCACCAATATCTCCCATACCACCGCCACGTGCATCCGGGGCAATGGTAAGAGAAGGAACACCTATCCGCAAAGGATTAAATTCGCTCTTGGCATTATCGTCGTTCTGCGCTTTGATTATTCCTGTTATTCCTGCTAATAAAAAAAGTGTAATAAAAATTTTTTTTATATTCATCATACCTGTTTATAGATAATTTACGCCTCACCTGAAACGGCGGCATGCAAAAATTCATTTGCATAGTGTATAAACTTATTAAATGCTTGTTTATTGTCCCAAAACGATTATTTTTTTTGCTTTAGTTGCTTCTTTACTACTTGATGTGCTGACTACAGCACGGTAGATATAAATTCCCGATTGCACTCTGTTACCTGCATTGTTAGCCAGATTCCATTCGATCGGATAAGATTTCAGGAAAGCGGAAGAGCCTCTTTCGATGTGACTCCATACGGCCCGGCCGGTCAAGTCATAAACCCTTATTTCTACATTCAATTGTGTTTCGGGTAAACTATGGGTCAGCACAAAATAAGTGTTTGTACGCGCCGGATTTCCCTGCGCCTGCAAATCAAAAATCTCCGGCTTGTAGCCATTTACAACATTGAAATGTAAGGAATCCACAGCAGGATTATTCAAGATATCCCATACCCTGAACAATAAGGTATGTCTACCGGACGGCAGTTCCGGAATCGAAAAACCGATAGTCCCTTCCGTATCACTCTCCGCTGTGTAATGATTGTTCAAGACATACGTCCATGCCGGATTGCCGTCAATACTGATCAGGATATCGTGTCCCAATCCGCTGCCGGTCCGGTTAATTCCGTCTTCATCATACACCAAAGCAAAAAAATAGGGTGTTTCGTTTACATTGTCGCCATCTTTGAAATTTTCGTTATTGAGAAATAGCTGCACAATTTGGGGCGCTGCTTCATTTCCACCCGGATTATCGCTTGTGCCGGTCAATTTGTAACGGAGAAAACTACCTGAAGCATCTCGTCCCTGTTGTGGAGCGGCGGCATAAAAATTCATTTTCCCAAAATCATCGGTATACGAGATATCTAAAGGCACTGTAAAAGTGAGTTCAAATCTTCCGTTTTTCACTTCATTATCGCCCGAATAAACTTTAAACGGATAATTTGTAAAAGAAAAATAATTTCCGGCGGTATTGGTATTGATAGAGCGGATGGTTTGCTTGCTGTCGAAAACGTTTGTGTTCAAACTGCCTGAAAAATCTTCGACTACCTTACCGGCTGCGTCAACAATTGTCCCCGACAAAGCAACCTTATCCAAAGCTTTGAAAACAAATTCCTCTCCGCTCTCTACAGGTTTCCCATTTATGGCTTCCAAACGGACTTGCATATCCGGATAATTCAATTCCAAAGCAGGGTCGCCCAAGAGCACATAATTCAACTTATTGGAATCGTTCGACAGATTCACTTTACTTTTTCTCAGTACATCGCCCAGACGCAGATGCCCGCCGTTTTCTTTCTCAAACAAATGCCGCATCAGTTGTTGGTTGATAAGGGAATTATTTACCGAATACACCACGCGACTGGTGGTAAAAAGTGCAATCGCTCCACCCTTTTTGTTCAGAAAAGCCTCTTCGCCTCCGGAAATAGTCGTCCCGTCGAACCAACCAAAATCGCAAGTAGCCGTAATCCAGAGCGGTAAATGTTCGAAATTCATCTGCCGGACATCTGAAATTTGCAGCATATCCTCCGACGACCAAGCGCTCGTACTGCCGTGACCGGTATAATTCAACAGGAAACAACCTTCCTTCAAATCATTCAAAAAAGCTTTTTTTGCCTCCGGGAAAGTCGTTTTTCCATTGACACTTTCCGATTTATAGGCATCCATATAATATTTTGACAAAGTATATTCCGGATGATTATCATCCATGTATCTGGCCAATAAATCTGCTTGCGTAGCATGTTCGCAATAATTCGCCGGAGAATATACGTCGGTATTATCCGCCGTGAAAATAATCTTGTTTTTCCAATTGCCGTATTGGGTATTGTCCATATAAGCCATTACTTTGTTCACCGCATTTTCTGCCTGAAGAAGCGAACTTACGGGAAAACGGCCAATGCCCAAGTCTATTGCATCGGAAACAATATTGGAACCTTCCCTGTCATCCAAAAATCCGAAATAATCGTCCGTGCCAAAAGAAGCCGCTTCATCCAAAGATTCTTTTACTTGAAAAGTCAACAAATAATATTTAGTGTCCATTTTGGCTATTTCCGGTGTAAGATGACGATTATCAAATACGCCGTCCCCGAACAACAACAGATAGCGCGGCTTGTCGGTTTCAGAAGCAGCCCTGTCGTAAAACATTTTCATAAAGCGACGGTAAGCCGTTGCATCGGGCGAGCCTGAGGAAAATTCGTTGAACACCGATTTATCATTCACAACCGTCACTTTCAGACCGGAATGTGAGCGATGTTTTTCAGCTAATTTTTCGGCATACGGCAAAAAAACCTCCGGCGCCAAAATAACCATATCGGTCTGTGGCAAAGCATGCAAGTCTTGATTTTTTACCTCTCCTGCAAATACCGGCGCAGGAAAAGTTTTACTCAAATCGACCATCGCATATTCATGTAAGGTAGTATTGTCGGAAACAGTCGAAAAACGCAGGCTGGCTCCCTCTGTAGTCGTCTGTACAAGGCGGGTATCGAAATTGCCCGTCACATCCCAAACCAAGCAGGAGGAAGAAGCGTTGTCTATGGAATACAGGACGGGGTTCGACAAACTTTCCTTATTCCGGAAAAAAGTGTATCCGGTATTGTAGAAACGCAAAGCGCGTTTTACATTTAAAGCAATGAAATTCAGATTGGCATAGATTTGTCCGGCTGCATTGTAGGATACGGTTGCCGTAATCTGCTCCGGTTTTTCACCCGTCCAAATTTTCCATCCGTCTACAAGCCGGGCTTTCTGATTAGCGCCTAACGGAGGTTGAATTTGCAATGCCAATTGCGTTTCTCCTATCGTCAAACGGACATTGTCTACGACTTTAGGAGCGCCGGCAAAAGACAAACGCATCTTACCCGGATCTGAAGTGACGCCCGGAATCGTAAAATAAAAGTGTTGGTCGCTTGGTTTGTTGACAAAGGTTTCGCCGAACAATTCTCTTCCCGTATGGGATATCGTCAACGAATCCCGCTCATGCAAAAAATAATCGTCGAAAATAGTCAGTGTTGTAGCTGTTGTTGTAGCTGTTCCGGAGGCGGAAGGAATGGTTTCCATTTCTTTCGGGCCGCCCGTTTCGCTTTCAGTCAGAAAATAGCAGGCAGCAGTCGAATACGGATTATTCTCGTGTTCAAAAGCATCTCGTGTTTTGTTGTACGTCCATTTCTGCATTCCCCGTCCGTAAAAAAGCAGGTAATCACCAGAATTGAAAACACCGTCGCTACCTTTGTTTATATAAACCGACACTTCAGGAAGGTCATCGACATAAAGTTTGGAAAAATCTTCATCTAATATCCATGCTCCATACCCATAAATCTTTACTTTAGAGGGGTCGTTGATGCCATTTTTCTTCAAATCATCATAAGTCAGTTTATAAACGGCATTTTCGGTCACCTTTATACGAATCCATTTGCCGGACGACAAAACGGAATTCTTCGCGTAACGACTTCCGTCGTTTTCCGCGAAAAGCATCTGCAACGGGACAATCATCCAAAGGATTGCCGCGCACATTCTCCAATTTATTTTAGTTAATCTCATTATCTAATACACATGATCTAACATATATGAAAATCAAGCAAATTCCTGTCGCCGATAAACCCTTGCAAATGATTGTCTATTGCAACATTTCCAACGCCATGTGGAGTACCTGTAAAAATCAGATCCCCCATTTTTAAGGTAATGAACCGGCTGACATAAGCGATAATCTCATCTACCTGAAACAGCATATCGGCCGTATTACCTTCCTGTACCCTTTTTCCATCTATATCCAAACAGAAAGAGAGATGGTTAATATCCGCACCCAAAGTTTCCAAAGCGACGAAATCGCCGATTACAGCTGAGTTATCAAATCCTTTACTCAATTCCCAGGGCAGACCGTTTTTTTTGAATTTATTTTGTAAATCCCTGGCTGTAAAATCAATACCAACCGTTATTTCATTGTAATACCGGTAGGCGAATCTTTTGGAAATGCTCTTCCCCAAGCGGTCTATCCTTACCACAATTTCCGTTTCATACTGTACATCATCCGAAAAATCAGGAATGTAAAAAGGTTTCCCGTCTTTCAGCAATGAAGTATCAGGCTTCATAAAGATAGTAGGCTCCATCAGTATTAACGGATTATGCATCTCTTTATTGTGGGCGGCATAATTCATCCCGACACAAATAATTTTCATATGTACTTTTTTTTCATCAAAGGTAAGAAAAAATTCTTTTATCCTATACATTTTTTTCATACTTTTGCAGACGCTATTAAACAGTAAAGGCGGTAAATTGATGAAACAAAATGACTGGAAAGACAGATTGAATGTTGTTTACTCTACAAATCCCGATTTTCAATACGATAAAGGGGAGTCGGCCGAAGCGGATACGCTTCCGAAAGAGAAGCAAGCCTTGCGGATTTTGCTGGATAAACGGAACCGTGGAGGAAAGCAAGTTACATTGATTACCGGATTTATAGGCAGAGAAGAAGATTTGCAGGATTTAGGCAAGTGGCTGAAGGCAAAATGCGGGGTTGGCGGATCGGCCAAAGATGGTGAAATAATCATTCAGGGCGATTTCAGGAACCGGATTTTGGACTTATTGCACAAAGAAGGCTACCTAAAAACAAAAATCATCTGATACTTGTTTGAAAATTAACAAAAAATACATAACTTTGCATCAAAATGCAAAAAGCGCATGAGGATTCACAAAGAGGGTCATAATATTATTATCAGTGCCTTCATTTTATTGACATTACTTAATTTATTGCTCTATCGAGTAGCAAGTAGAACCTTGTTATTCTATTTTGTCTTGCTCCTATCTGTGAGTATTTTTATTCTGATTATCAATTTTTTCAGAAGTCCGAACCGTATTTTTAGGAACAAAGAACCCGGTATGATTGTCGCTCCGGCGGACGGTACGATTGTTGTTATTGAAGAAGTGACGGAAAATGAATATTTCCACGAAAAACGCCTGCAAGTCTCGGTTTTCATGAGCCTTTTCAATGCACATATCAACTGGATTCCCTGCGATGGCAAAGTGATTCACTCCTCGCACCAGAAGGGCCGTTTCATGGCGGCGTATCTTCCCAAATCAAGTACGGAAAACGAACGTTCGACAATTGTGATAGAACGGGAGAATGGGGATCAGATTTTGGTCAGGCAAATTGCCGGGGCGATGGCGAAACGAATTGTGACTTATGCTAAACCCGGAAAAACCTGCGAGATTAACCAGCAATTGGGTTTTATCAAGTTCGGGTCGCGTGTGGATTTGTTCCTGCCCTTGCATGCAGACATTAAAGTAGATTTGGATGTCGGCGTCAAAGGAAATTCAACGCTGATAGCTCTGTTATAATAAAATTTCCGAATGAAGAACGTACCTAATATTATCACTTGTCTCAATCTTTTTGCCGGTTGCCTGTCTTGTATCATGACGCTCGAATACGGCAATTATACAGGAGCTTTCCTTTTTATTGTCCTGGCGGCTGTCTTCGATTTCCTCGACGGGTTTGCCGCTCGTTTGCTGAAAGCGTATTCACCCATCGGGGCGCAATTGGATTCCTTGGCAGACGTAATCAGCTTCGGCCTGGCTCCGGGTTTTGTGGTTTATTCTTTCCTGACAGTAAGTACATCCGGAATGGAAATCGGAAGCGGTCTCCCTTATCTGGCCTTTCTTATTCCCGCATTTTCGGCCTTGCGATTGGCCAAATTCAATATTGATACCCGGCAGACTTCTTCGTTCCTCGGACTACCGGTTCCGGCCAACGGCCTGTTCTGGGCGGCATTGGTTCCGGCTCTCACCCCCTTGGCGGAGAGCGACAAAATGCTCTATTCCGCTCTGTTCATCCTATTAATCATCGTCTTCTGTCTATTGATGGTATCGGAGCTACCCATGTTTTCCCTGAAATTCAAAAATTACACTTGGAAAGACAACCGGTTACCCTATCTGCTGATATTGTCGGCAATCATATGCGTCGCTTGTTTCAGATTGTTGGGAATTAGCCTGACCATTATCGTTTATATTTTAATTTCGTCGACCGAATATATTTCAAAACGAAACCATGCACAAAAAAAATAAAAAACCTTTAGCGCTTTTGGAAAAAATAAGCGTTAGCGGCATCGCTGCCGAAGGGAAAGCGATAGCCCGATTCAATGATTTGGTTATTTTTATCCCTTTTGTCGTTCCGGGTGACGTGATTGATATTCAGCTGACACGGAAAAAAAATTCGTATGCGGAAGGCAAAGCCGTCGCTTTTCACGCATATTCCCCGCAGAGAACCGAAGCATTTTGCGAACATTATGGCGTTTGCGGAGGATGCAAGTGGCAAATCCTCCCTTATTCCGAACAAATCCGCTATAAACAGCAACAAGTTATCGACAATTTACAACGCATTGGAAAAATCGAATTGCCGGAAATAACGCCCATTCTCGGTTCGGAAAAAACCGTATACTACCGCAACAAATTGGAATTTACCTTTTCCAACAAAAGATGGATGACCGAAGCGGAAATCAGTTCCGGCCGGATTTTCGACGATATGAATGCACTGGGTTTTCACATTCCGGAAAAATTCGACAAGGTGCTGGATATCAATAAATGTTGGTTGCAAGACGATATTTCCAACCGGATTCGCAACGAAATCAAGGATTTTGCCCTGAAAAACGAGTATCCGTTTTTCGACCTGAGAAACCAAAGCGGCCTTTTGCGCAACATCATTATCCGGACTGCATCGACCGGAGAAGTCATGCTAATCGTAGTCTTTTATGAAGACGACAAAACCGCCCGCGAAAAGCTGTTGCATCATATTGCCGACAAGTTCCCCGAAATAACTTCGTTGTTGTACATCATCAATGAAAAGGCCAATGATACGATTACCGACCGCGAAGTATGCGTATTCAAAGGAGTAGACCATATTTTCGAAGAAATGGAAGGTCTGAAATTCAAAATCGGCCCGAAATCATTCTATCAGACCAACAGCGAACAGGCATATAATTTGTATAAAATCGTCCGCGACTTTGCCGGACTTACCGGAAACGAGTTCGTTTACGACCTCTATACCGGAACCGGAACCATTGCCAATTTTATGGCGAAACACGCCCGTCAGGTCATTGGTATTGAATATGTTCCGGAGGCAATCGAAGACGCCCGTTTCAATGCCGCCCTCAACGGGATAAACAACACCTTGTTTTTTGCAGGCGATATGAAAGACATCCTGACTGCCGGTTTTATTGGGGAATACGGCCGTCCCCAAGTAATCATCACCGACCCTCCTCGCGCCGGAATGCACGACGACGTCCTTGAGACTATTCTATCCGCCGAACCGGAACGGATTGTATATGTCAGTTGCAATCCGGCTACTCAGGCACGAGACCTGAACCTGTTGGATACAAAATATATTGTAACCAAAGTACAACCGGTAGATATGTTTCCTCATACCCATCATGTGGAAAATGTTGTACTGCTAAACAAGAGAGTATGATGAAAAAAGAAGCATTTAAACAGATTATTGACAAGGATTACACTTTCAAGGGTGAATCGTTTTTATTGGGAGCGCCGATGCTGGACGGAGAAGTGCTGGGCGATTCCTATATTCGCGTTCCGCTGAAAACATTGAACAGGCACGGCTTGATTGCCGGAGCTACCGGAACCGGAAAAACCAAATCATTGCAGGTCATAGCCGAATCGCTGAGCGCAGCAAGCATTCCGGTAGTCATGCTTGATATCAAAGGCGACCTGAGCGGATTGGCGCAAGTCGGCTCGGAAAACAAAGTGATTCAAGAACGTTATGCGCGGATGAATCTGGAATACAAGCCTTCGGCCGCGCCGGTAGAATTGATGACCATCAGCCGTGAACCCGGCGTCAGGTTGCGGGCTACGGTAAGCGAATTCGGCCCGGTGCTGCTGTCCAAAATACTGGGGTTGAACGACAATCAAGCCGGTTTACTCGGCATTCTTTACAAATATTGCGACGACAACTGCCTACCCTTGGTTGATTTGAAAGATTTCATCAAGGTATTGCAATATATCGGCGACCAAGGAAAAACTGAAATCGAAAAGGAATACGGAAAGATTACAAGTGTTTCTTTAGGTACTATCTTGCGAAAAATTGTCGAATTACAACAACAAGGCGCCGACTTGTTTTTCGGCGAACCTTCGTTCGAAGTCAACGACCTGATGCGGATAGACGAACAGGGACGGGGAATAATCAGCATTATCCGTGTAACGGACATGCAGGACAGGCCGAAAATGTTTTCTACCTTTCTTCTACAGATGCTGTCGGAGTTGTATTCGACCTGTCCGGAAGAAGGCGATACCGACCAGCCCAAATTGGTGCTGTTTATCGACGAAGCACACCTGATTTTCCATGAAGCCAGTCAGGCTTTGCTGCAACAAATAGAAACGGTAATCAAACTGATTCGCTCCAA
Organism: Candidatus Symbiothrix sp.; assembly: GCA_031290435.1. Taxonomy (GTDB): domain Bacteria; phylum Bacteroidota; class Bacteroidia; order Bacteroidales; family Azobacteroidaceae; genus Azobacteroides. The sequence goes on from JAITNQ010000043.1 coordinate 24,834, forward strand.
AGGCATCGGTATTTTCTTCTGTACACAAAACCCCACCGATGTACCACCTTCCGTTCTAAGTCAATTGGGCTTTAAACTGCAACATGCCTTGCGCGCTTTCACCGAAAAAGACCGGAAGAGCATCAAAAGCATGGCCGAAAATTTTCCGCCGACACCTTATTATAAAACCAGCGAATTGCTGACCGGGATGGGTACCGGCGAAGCCTTATTTACCTGCCTCAACGAGAAAGGTTTGCCGACCGCTTTGGCTTATACCCTACTGGTATCGCCCGGTTCGCGGATGGATATCCTCAGCAAAGAGGAAATGGATGAATTGGTGCGGAAAAGTAAATTGGTTGCCAAATACAACCGGGATATCGACCGGGAAAGCGCCTACGAAATATTGTCGGGAAAAATAGAACAATACGAAAAAGCAGTCACCCGGGAAGGAGAAAAAAAGGAAATCGAAAAATCCCAAAAACAAGCGTCAAAACCGGCCTTACGACAAGGTAATTCCCGTAAGGAAAAATCTACATTGGAAAAAGTTTTAGGTAGTCCGGCCGCCAAACAAGCCGTGCGTACCATTTCTTCTTCCATAGTACGGGGATTGTTGGGTTCTATCATGAAAAGTTTTAAATAAACCGAAAACCGGACTGCACAACCGTTTTTCTTACTGGTTTTACTTATTGGTTTTACTTATTGAATGCCGAACGCAATTTTACAGTTGTAAAGACTTTCTTGGTATGCAGGGTGAAATCTCCGCCGATGACCCAGCCGTAATAACCGGGGTCTTCACGGAGAATTTCTTCCAAGAGACGTCCCTTGTATTTCCCGAAATTGATGACTTCCTGTTTCTTTTCATTGTAAATCACGCGACCGGCAAAATCGACATTATTGTTGTACGAAGAATATTCCGAAAGAAATTCAATATTGTTCTGTATATCCGGATAACGGTCTAATTGCGATTGCAAAATCTCGTATGTCGCTTTCGTGTCCGCTTCGGCAGAGTGTGCGTTCTCTAAATCTTTGTCACAGTAGAATTTATATGCTGCCGACAAAGTCCGTTGTTCTTTCTTGTGAAATATGGTCTGAACATCCACGAATTTTCGTTTCATCAAATCAAGATCCACTCCCGACCTGAGAAATTCTTCGGCCAGAAGGGGGATATCGAAACGATTGGAATTGTAACCGGCCAAATCACAGCCTTCTATCTGTTCAGCCAATGATTTGGCTATTGATTTAAAAGGAGGTGCATTTTTCACATCCTCATCGTATATCCCATGAATGGCGCTTGATTGGGGCGGAATCGGCATCTCCGGATTAATCCGGCGGGTTTTGCTATCTTCATCCCCATTGGGAAACACTTTCAAGTAGGAAATTTCTACGATTCGGTCGGAAACAATATTCGTCCCTGTCGTTTCCAAATCGAAAAAAACAAGGGGATTTTTTAAATTCAGTATCACGCTATATAATTCTATTATTCGTTTAGCATCATCGGCATTAACAGCATCAATAAATCTTCGTCCTGTTCGTTTTCAGAGGGAAGAACCAGACCGGCCCGTGAAGGATCAGCCAATTCGAAGACAACCTCTGTCGATGGGATGTTATTCATGATTTCAATTAAAAAAGTACCTTTGAAACCGATACTTATCGGTTCTCCATCATAGATGCAAGCCACTGTTTCCTCTGCTGATGTGGAAAAATCTATGTCCTGAGCCGAAATAAATATACTGTTTTCCGAAACCTGTAATTTTATCAAACTGCTGGAAGGATTTGAAAAAACGGAAACCCGCTTCAAAGCATTCAAACATAATACTCTATCTATGGTAACTCTGTATGGGTTTTCTTTGGGAATCACACTGTTGTAGTTCGGATAACGGCCTTCTATCAGACGGGAAATGATCACGATATGCTCCATGCTGATATATGCATTGTTGTCGTCAAAACCGATAATTACTCTTCCGGACTCTTTAGGGAGTACCGTTTTCAGCAGGTTGGCAGGCTTTTTGGGTAAAATAAAGGAAGTGGTTTCATTGCCTTTTACGCTATAATTTTTGAAACGCACCAATTTATGCCCGTCGGAAGCCACAAAGGTAGTCTCCGATTCCGAGATATCGAAAAAAATGCCGTTCATAACGGGACGCAACTCATCTTCCGCCGTCGCAAACAAGGTGCGGGAGATACCGGATAGCAATTCTTCTGCGGAAATTTCAATCCTTGCAGCGCCTTCTTTCAATGGTTTGGGCTGAGGATATTCCTCTCCGTTCTGGGCTATAAAATTGTATTTCCCATTTTCATAATAAATATAAACTTCAAAGTTTTCATCATTAATATCGAAAGTGATAGGTTGTTCCGGCAACTCTTTCAACGAATCCAATAAGTTTTTGGATGGAATGGCAAAGACGCCGTCCCCTTCAACATCATGTACTTCAACAGAAGTGATCATTCGTGTTTCACTATCTGCAGCCGTTATTTTCAACAGATTATCATGAAGTTCGAATAGAAAACAATCCAGAACCGGAATGGTACTTTTGGAAGCAATAACCCTGCTTACCACTTGTAAATGGCTTGATAAAGCGCTACTTGAAACAACAAATTTCATACAATATAATAATTTTATTTTTAATTAATTTTCGGAGCACAAATGTAAATAAAAAAATTCAGATTCTACGATTTTTCGATATATTTTTCTGTGAAGTGCAGAAATCATATCTGTATTGATGTGTTACTGTTTATAATTTTTCTGATTTTGAAATTCAAGGCCGTCAGGGTCAGATTGACTAAAGGCGACAGCAGATTGAAAAAACAATAGGGCAAATAAGCGAGGGTTTCAACGCCTAATACCTTTGCTTGTGTAGCCCCGCAACTGTTCCACGGCACCAAAACGGAAGTTACCGTACCGGAGTCTTCCAAAGCGCGGCTGAGGACTTCCGGTTTGTAGCCTTTTTCCGCGTATAGCTTTTGGAGCATCTTTCCGGGTACCACAATAGATAAATATTGGTCGCAAGCCGTGATATTGAATAGGATGCAGGTAAGCAGCGTAGACCCGATCAAAGACGTCCGGCTGTGAATCCGGGAAATCAACGCGCTTGTAATCCGGTTCAGAAATCCGCAAGCATCCATCGCACCTCCGAAAATCATGGCGGAAAGAATCAGGAAAACGGTACTCAACATACCCGTCATACCGTTTGTAGCTAAAAGATCGTCGACTTCGGGAACACCTGTATGCATATGCATCGTGCCGAAAACTGACTGCATCAATACCTGATATTTGCCCGAAAAACCCTCTGCGGTAATGAAATGGTCTAACAACTGCGACTGGAACAACAAGGCGGAAAGAATACCCAAAACCGTTCCGGCCAACATAGCCGGAATAGCCGGTGTTTTCCGGACTATAATGGCGATTAGGATAAGTGGCGTCAACAGTAAAAAAGGACTTGTATTAAAATGACTTGCAATTCCCTGCCGGATAAACGCCATTTCATTTTCCGTCACATTTCCGGATTGAAACAAACCGATTACACCGAAAATAACCAGCGTAACAAGCCATGCAGGCCCTGTGGTATAAATCATATACCGGATGTGCGTAAATAAATCCGTTCCGGCAATGGCCGGCGCTAAGTTGGTCGTATCGGAAAGCGGGGACATTTTATCCCCGAAGTAGGCGCCGGAAATAATTGCACCGGCTACCAAACCGGTATTCAGACCGAAAGCGTTCCCTACCCCAATAATCGCAACACCCATCGTTGCCACGGTAGACCAAGAACTTCCGGTGGCGAGGGATACTACACTGCAAATCAACACCGAAGCCACAAGCAGGAATGATGGATGCATAAGCTCTATTCCATAGTAAATCATCATCGGAATAATCCCGCTAATCATCCATGCGCCACTCAAAGCGCCAATCAGGAAAAGAATAAGAATGGCGCCCATTGCCGACAGAATCATCCGGTTGATGTGTTGCTGTATATCCTGCCATTTTACCTTGTTACTCCAGCCTATCAGGCAACAAACCGTAGCGGCGATTATCAACGCCGTCTGATTGGCGCCACCCAAAGCGTCATCAAAATGGAGCATATTTATAAAAAGCAGGACGACCAGCACAATAACCGGCGTTATCGCTTGCAAAAAAGAAGGCGGCATTGTGTTATTCATTCCTTTTGTTTTATTTTTTAGTTGATTGATATCACAAAGATAAACAAATCTATTTAAAAAGCAAAAAAAACAGTATATTTTAAATCATCATTATTTCCAAACCATCGTAAGCAATTGCAACAGTTGCGGGCAAGGTCTGTTCCATTACAGCATGCAGTCCGAAATGATGACTGACATGTGTGAGATAAGTCCGTTGGGGTTTTATTTTTTCGATTTGCCTTATCGCATCTGCTACCGTCTGGTGCGAAACATGCTCTTTGTGGCGTAAAGCATTTATTACCAATACATCTAAGTTTTTCAATTTGGCATATTCTTCTTCCGGAATCGTTTTCAGATCGGTCAGATAAGCAAAATCAGCTATCCGGTAACCCAGAATCGGAAGCTGTCCGTGTAGCAAGCGAACCGGAATGATGTTGATTCCCGCAACGGAAAAGGGTTCTCTGCTGATTTCATTCATCCGGAGATTGGGGACGCCCGGATATTTGTGCGCTTCAAAGACATAGTCAATCCGGGTGCGGATAGCCTGAGCGACAGAACCTTCGGCGAATATCTCTACAGCTTCTTTTGCACAGAAAGCCCTTAGGTCATCAAGGCCTCCTACATGGTCATAATGTTCATGTGTAAGCAAAACGCCATCTATTCCGGTATATTTTCCCGTATGCTGGGCGCACAGCATTTGTTGCCTGAAATCCGGACCGCAATCAATCAGCAATCTTTTTCCGTCCGTTTCTATCAAAACGGAAGCGCGTAAACGTTCGTCTCTTTTGTCGGACGAGGTACAAACCTCACAACTACATCCTATTTCGGGATTGCCGGTAGACGTTCCGGTGCCTAAAAAACGAATTTTCATCAAATATAATTTACCTCCGGCTGTAAATCAATACAAAATTTTTCTTTCACTGCACGGCAGATTTCTGCTGCCAAAGCCGCAATGTCCTCTCCGCTTGCCTGATTTTGGTTGACGATAACCAAAGGCTGTTTTTCATAAATAGCTGCGCCTCCATAGGTTTTCCCCTTTAATCCGCATTTGTCTATCAACCATGCTGCCGGGACTTTAACAATCTCTTCATTTACAGGGAAACAAGGTATATCCGGATACTGTTTTTTTAAGCTGTCATAATGCGCAATGCAAATATACGGATTAACGAAAAAGCTACCGGCATTGCCGATTTTTTCCGGATCAGGCAGTTTGGCCGAACGGATAGCTATAACTGCTTGGCGAACAAGCGCCAATGAAGTGGGTTTTTCCGCTAAATATTCCCGGATATTTCCGTAATCCAATCTGAATTGCGGCTTCTTCGACAATTTAAAAACCACATGGCTCACATAGTATTTTCCTTTGTTTTCCGCTTCTTTGAAAAAACTGTGGCGGTAAGCATACTGACATTGGGAATGGGGAAAAACTATTTTTTCTCCGGTTTCGATAAAATAAGCATGCACCTCTTCTATCCGTTCCGAAACTTCCGCGCCGTAAGCGCCGATATTCTGGATGGCCGAAGCGCCCACTTCACCCGGAATCAGGGAAAGATTTTCGAGACCGCCCCAACCGTTTTCTACACAATAGGCCACAAAGGCATCCCAGTCGTTTCCTGCACCGACTTTCAGCCAAACTTCATCGGCGTCTTCCCTGATTTTCTCTATTCCCCGGATGGCAGAATGGACGATGATACCATCGAAATCACCGAGAAACAGTAAATTACTCCCTCGTCCTATATGCCAAAACCTTTGAGAAAAGAAAAATTCATCGCGAAGAAGTTTCTGTAAATCTTCCTCGCTTTCGTATTCCACAAAATAACGGGTTTTTACGGCTAACCCGAATGTATTGTGGCTTAATAAAGAATAATTTTGTTCGATTCGCATGTTTATTGGAACTGATTTTAACGGACAAAGATAGAAAAAATGTTGGAATTTTTAATCGGCTGAATAATTTCAATGCTACCGATGCCGCTTATTTAAGTCAAATCCTTTCATCTTTCTCTTGCTTGATGTTTGGATTTTCCAATCCGTAAGCTTTCTTTTTATCTTCCTGTTTCAACAAAAAAGCGATGAACACCGATAAAACGGCTGATGCGCTAAAAATAAGCATAGGAAGCGTGTAATCGTACAATTTTACTTCAATAGCTGTACCATCTGCTACTTTTTCTACGCTTTCGGTAACACATTTATCCAATACCCCGCCTATCAGCAGAGGCACGCCCCACAATCCGATGTTTTGCACCCAAAAAATAAGCGCAAATGCTGTTCCCAATTGTTTTTCAGGAATAATTTTCTGAACGGAAGGCCACATGGCCGAAGGGACTAACGAAAAAGCTATTCCCAAAACAATCATCAATATAACAGCATAAATCCAATTATTGATACCGGGTATGGCAAAAAGCCCATGCACGACAACTAACATCACCGCTCCGATTATCATGATGGTAGCCCCTTTCCCTTTCTTGTCGTAAATATTACCGAAAAGCGGCGTGAGTAAAATCGTACCGAAAGGCAACAAAGAAACAATCGCTCCCGCCCATTCTTCGGCAACGCCAAACTTATTGGTCATCAAATCGGGGGCGAATTTCAGAAATGGGAAAACGCAAGAATAAAACAATACACAAAGTATCGCAATCAACCAAAATCCATAGTTGCTGATAACGGCGACCAAATCGGCAAACCGGAACTTGTCTTCCGGTGATGAAAGCTCTTCCATACCAATTTGTTCGTCCAATTTTTTATCGAAACGGATGTTGTAAATCAAAAAAGCGATTAGTCCGATGAGAAGCAACAATACACCAAACAATACCAATTGAGGAATGCCTTTGAAAAACTCAGCCAAAGGATTAGCGGTTAACATGGCTATCCCCGTGCCGATTCGCGCAATGGCAACCTGCAATCCCATAGCCAAAGCCAATTCATAGCCTTTGAACCATTTGATAATTGTCCGACTGACAACCACACCGGCCACTTCGGAACCTACGCCGTAAACGGCAAAACCGGCTGAGGCATAAAACACTTGGGCTTTCAATCCGAATAATTCGCCTTCCGCGGGCAATATTCCGGAAAGAGCGGCATATTTAATCAAAGCGCCGATAACCATTAAACTTGCGGCCAAACTGCCGGTAAAACGAATCCCCTTCCTGTCGAGCAATATACCGCCCAGAAACAGCATGAACAAAAAGACGTTAAACCAACTGTAAGCGCTTGTAAATGTTCCATAATCAGCACTGCTCCAACCTTGTGTCCTTTCGAGCATTCCCTTCAACGGCGCCATCGCGTCGTAGAAAAAATAGGCAGCCATCATTGTAAACGAAACAATCATCAATACCGCCCATCGCGTCCTTTTCTTATCCCTAAGTGTTACCATAAATTATATAAATTCTTAATTCTTAATTCTCAAATTACCCCGCCCCCTAAAGGGGGGAGAAAGTCCCCTTTAAGGGATTTAGGGGTTCCTAATTCTCCATCGCTTCCGCCACCACAAACGTACTTCCGCCCACAAAGATAAAGTCTTTTTTCGAAGCATTGCGCTTTGCCGCCAAAAAAGCTTCGCCGACCGTATAAAAAACTGCTCCCGTTAATCCGAATTTTGCCGCTTGTTCCGCTAATAACCAGGCATCCAAAGCCCTCGGAATATTCGCCTGCGTAAAATAATACACAGCATCCTGAGGCAATAACCGGAGTACGGCGGAAATGTCTTTGTCGTTTACCATCCCGAAAACAATATGCAGCCGGTCATATCTTTCCGTTTTTAGTTGTTGCACAATGTATTGTATGCCGCCGGTATTGTGGCCGGTATCCAACACAATTTTCGGATGCTGCTGCAAGATTTGCCAACGCCCCATTAAGCCCGTATTTTCAATCACGTAGCGGAATCCTTTATATACGGCTTTGGGGGGAATTTCGAATGTTTCTTTCAACAAGCCGACGGCGCACAATACCGTCGCCGCATTCTTTTCTTGGGCAAAACCACCCAATTCTCCGATTAATTCAGGGTATTCGGGCGTATCAAATACCCAGCATCCGGATTCCCCGTCATTGCGGCCGCCTGTGCCCTTTAGGGTATGACCCGCAACCTCCCCGTCATTGCGGGTATAAGCCGCAACCCCCTTTGAAAAGAATAAAGATGAAGCAGTTGATTGCAAATTAACCCCGCAATAGCAAGAACAAAAAACCGCTTTCACATCGCCTTCCGCTTCGCCGATAAGGACAGGGACGCCGGGTTTCATAATGCCGGCTTTTTCCTTGGCAATAGCAGTCAATGTATTTCCCAAAAGATTTGTGTGGTCGAAACTGATATTCGTGATGATACTCAAAACCGGCGTGATGACATTGGTACAATCCAAACGCCCGCCCAAACCGACTTCAATAACCGCCACATCAACTTGCTGTTCGGCAAAATAAGCGAATGCCATTCCGGTAGTCAGTTCGAAAAAAGAAGATCGAATAAATTCAAAAAAATCCTTGTGCAGGGCAACGAAATCAACAACAAACGACTTGGAAACCATTTCTCCGTTGATTTTAATTCTTTCCCGAAAATCCAATAAATGCGGAGAAGTGTATAAGCCGACTTTGTAACCGGCTTCCTGCAAGATCGAAGCCAAAAGATGGGAAGTAGAGCCTTTTCCGTTTGTTCCAGCTACGTGAATGGTCTTGTAGTGTGTGTGCGGTTGCCCCAAATGTTCGTCAATAAGAAAAGAATTTTCCATTCCTTCCTTATAAGCCGCACTCCCTATTTTCTGAAACATTGGTGCGCTATTATACAGATATTCAATGGTTTTATCGTATTTCATACAAAGAAAACAAACCACAAAATTAAACTTTTTTTCTAATAATTACTTGATGAATTAAAATTTTATTTATCTTTGCTCAAAATTAAGGAAAATGTGCAATGAAACCTAAGAAATTTGTAGAGAAAACTTTTATAAAATTGTACGAAAGAAGTTTCGGCGAAAACTTCGATTTGCCGGCTATGACCGATTACGGTTCGGATAAGATTTTCATGTATAGTGATGTCGCAAAAGAAATTGCCAAATTGCATATTCTTTTCGAAGAATGTAGGATAAACAAGGGCGATAAAATCTCGATTATCGGGAAAAACAGTAGCCGGTGGGCGATTGCGCATATTGCGACGGTTTCTTACGGAGCAGTCATTGTGCCTATTCTTCACGATTTCAATTCCAACGACATCAACCACATCGTCAATCATTCCGATTCTGTGCTTTTGTTTGTTACCGATAAGATTTGGGATCATCTGAATGAAGACGGTATGCCGCAAATAAAAGGCGCTATATCGTTGACCGATTTTCGCTTGTTGCATCAGCGGATAGGTGAAAATTTGAACGATAGTTTGTTAAGTTTGGACGAAAAGTTTGCAAAAAAATACCCTGAGGGTTTCTATCCCATCCATATCAAATACTCCGACCAACCGGATGATGATATTGTGGTATTGAATTACACCTCAGGCACGACCGGTTTCAGCAAAGGCGTAATGATTACCGGCAGTAATTTGTCGGGAAATATGGAATACGCACACGTAGCCATTCGTCTGAAAAAAGGTGACAGAATGCTTTCATTCTTACCTTTGGCGCATACTTACGGCGCAGCTTTCGACTTTTTGTATGCACTGACCGAAGGCGTTTTTACAACCTATCTCGGAAAAACTCCCGCACCGAAAATCCTGCTGAAAGCTCTTGAGGAAGTTAAACCGGAAGTTATTATTTCTGTTCCGCTTATCTTTGAAAAAATTTACAAGAAAATGATAATACCGATTTTGAACAAGAAAGCCATCAGTCTGGCCTTGAATGTTCCCTTGCTCGATACGCGGATTTATGCACAATTCAAAAAAAGATTGTTGAGCGCCCTCGGCGGTAAAGCCCGATTGGTAATTATCGGCGGAGCGCCTTTCAACAGCGAAGTTGAAGATTTCTTACTCAAAATAAAATTCCCGGTTTCGGTCGGTTACGGAATGACGGAATGTGCTCCGCTCATTAGTTTTACGGGAGAATATTCCGAATTTGTTCCTCATTCCTGCGGAAAAGTATTGAATTGTATGGACGTTCGTATCGATTCGGAAAATCCATACAATATTGCCGGAGAAATTCAAACAAAAGGACAAAACGTGATGGCCGGATATTATAAAAATCAGTCTGCGACCGACGCCGTATTTACCGACGACGGATGGTTAAGAACAGGCGATCTCGGCACCATCGACAAAGATAATAATATTTTTATTCGCGGTCGTTCCAAAAGTGTGATCCTCGGTGCGAGCGGACAAAATATTTATCCCGAAGAGATTGAGGCAAAACTCAATAACCTTCCTTTTGTGATGGAAAGTTTGGTAATTGAGAAGAACAATCGCTTAATCGCTTTGGTCTATCCCGATTATGATGCGGTCGATCAAACCGGCGTTTCACACGAAGATTTGCCTTTACTCATGGAAGAAAACAAAGCTACTTTAAACAAAATGGTGGCCTCTTACGAAAAGATTGCGGAAATTCAACTTTATCCCAATGAATTTGAAAAAACGCCGAAAAAAAGTATAAAAAGATATTTATATGGCAATATTTAATATTTAATACATTTTTCATAATGCAATATACGGAAAATTTTATAGAACTTTATGAGCAAACACTTCGCAGAAACTTTGCTCTCAATGCTTTAAGCGATTACGGAACAAACGTTAGTTATACTTACGGAGGCCTTGCCCAAGAAATAGAAAAACTGCATATTCTTTTTGAAGAAAAAGGAATTGGACAAGGCGACAAAGTGGCTTTGATTGGGAAAAATTGCAGTTACTGGGGTGTTGTTTTCTTGGCAACAGTAAGTTGTGGTGCAGTGATTATTCCTATCTTGCAGGATTTCAGTCCCGAAGATGTGCACAATATCATCAACCATTCCGGAACTGCATTGCTTTTTGCTTCCGATTCCATTTTAAAAAACTTGGATGTCAAAAAAATGAATAAGCTTAAGTCCGTTTTTCCTTTTGGTGATAATGGTTTGTTAACCAATCAAAAAGACGAAGACTTACAATCTCTGAATAATCGCCTGAACGAAAAATTCTCGGCAAAATATCCCGACGGATTTACCGAAAAAGACATCAAATATACACAATTTCCGAACGAAAATACGGTGGTACTGAACTATACTTCCGGCACAACCGGGTTCAGCAAGGGCGTACTGATAACAGGCGATAATCTGGTCGGAAACCTCGTTTTTGCGCGGGAAACCATTAAATTGCAACGAGGCGATGAGATGGTGTCTTTGCTTCCCTTGGCTCATGCTTACGGATGCGCTTTCGAATTTTTGTTCCCGTTGTTGATGGGTTGTCACGTAACGTTACTTGGGAAAACGCCTGCGCCGAATATTCTGATGAATGCCTTCGCTCAAATTAAACCTGCCTTGATTATTGCGGTACCGCTTATTCTGGAAAAAATCTACAAACGAATTATTTTCCCATTGATAAGCAAAAAACTAATGGCCGGAGTGCTGAAAATTCCTTTTCTGAACGGATTGATTTATGCTACGATAAAGAAAAAATTAATCAAATCTTTCGGTGGAAATTTCTTACAGATAATCATTGGCGGAGCGCCTCTAAGCAGTGAAGTAGAAGAATTTCTACTTAAAATCAAATTCCCGATTTCGGTCGGTTACGGCATGACCGAATGTGCACCTTTAGTCAGTTTTTCCATGTACAAGGATTATGTCCCCTTGTCCTGCGGAAAAGTCCTTCCCAATGTAACTGTGAGAATTGATTCGCCGGACCCTTATCATATCGCCGGTGAAATTCAGGTAAAAGGACAAAATGTGACGAGCGGTTATTACAACAATGAAAAAGCGAATGAAAATATTTTTACCGACGACGGCTGGCTGCGAACAGGCGACCTCGGAACTACCGACAAAGACGGGAATATTTTTATCCGCGGCCGTTCTAAAAATATGATTTTAAGTCCCAACGGACAAAATATTTACCCCGAAGAAATAGAAGCCAAATTGAATAACCTGCCGTTTGTTACCGAAAGTCTGGTTATCAGCCGAAAAGGTAAATTGCTTGCTTTGGTTTATCCCGATTACGACGCTGCAAAACAAGCCGGTATTCCGTCCGATAAAATACAAAAAGCAATGGACGAAAACTTACAAAAACTCAATAAAACAGTGGCTTCGTACGAAAAAGTTGCGGAAATACAAATTTATCCCAACGAATTTGAAAAAACGCCCAAGAAAAGCATAAAACGTTATTTGTACGACAATTAAAAATGGTGTCTAAAATCATTCCAATTCTACAACGGTAATTCCGGTTCCGCCAAACCGGACATGCTCATCCTGAAAATGTTTAATGCCGGAAACCGTTTTCAGATAATCGCGAATGATTTGCCGAAGGGCGCCGGTGCCTGTTCCGTGCAGGATGCGAACCCGACCGGCATTGCACTGAATGGCATCGTCGATATAATAAATAACCGCTTGTAAGGCTTCGTCGCTCCTCATGCCGCGAACGTCGATTTCGGGTTTGAAATGCAGTTTCTTTTCCGACATCAAATCGATATTGGGTGAAGATATTTTTTCTCCAAGCGACTCTTTTTTCATTTGGTTGTTGCTGACTTTCTCAAGTTGTTCTGCCTTGACGGCCGTTTTGATGACGCCGAAAGCCGCCACAAAAAAGTTGTCTTTTTTGTCAATCACAGTTCCTACCGCGAACTGACCTTTCAGGCGAACCGTATCACCGATTTCAATTGCGGGTTTGTCGTTACGAGCTTGGTTTCCCGTCTTGTTTCCGGCATTTTTTTTCGGTTTATTTGAAGATTTGGATTTAACATTATGGTCGTTGATTGTTTGACTTGTAATAACAGGTAAATCCTGCGTTTGTAATTTATTCCTGAAATCCTCCAGATTTTTTCGCGTCTCTTTGGTTTTTTCTTTTTCCGCTTGCGCTTCTTTGATTTCCCGGATGGTTTTTTCGATTTGCGCATTGGCTTTCGAAAGCAGTTCTTCGGCTTCACTTTTGGCTTTTGAGAGCAAATCTTTTTTTTGCGCTTCCAATTTTTCCAAATTCGACTGATAGCGTCCGGTCAATTCTTCCAACTGTTTTTCCTGCTGTTTGATTTGCTGTCGTTTTGCTTCCCAATAGCGTTTGTCGCGAACAATGTCTTGCAGATATTTGTCCATATTGATATAGTCCTGCCCGACTTTTTCCGACGCTTCGGCGATAACATCTTCCGGCAAACCGATTTTTCGGGCAATCTCAATCGCAAACGAAGAACCCGGTTGCCCAACCGACAACTGAAACAAGGGCAACATCTGATGCCGGTCATACAGCATAGCGCCGTTCACAATTCCTTCGTGGTCTTCGGCGAAAGTTTTCAGGTTGTGGTAGTGGGTTGTGATAATCCCAAAACTGCCTTTTTCGTTGAAACGATGCAACAAGGCTTCGGCAATAGCGCCTCCTATTTGCGGCTCGGTACCTCCGCCGAACTCGTCGATTAAAATCAAGGATTTGGAATGGGCTTGTTTTACCATAAACTTCATGTTCGCCAAATGAGAACTGTAAGTTGACAAATCGTTTTCGATGGATTGTTCGTCTCCGATATCAAGGAAAATATCTTTGAAAATGCCTGTTTTAGAACGTTCTCCTACCGGAACTAACAATCCCGATTGCAACATGTATTGCAACAAACCGACCGTTTTGAGCAAGACCGATTTTCCGCCGGCATTCGGACCCGAAATAATGAGTATTCTTCCGGGTGGTATCAGCGGTATATCCAAAGGCACAACAGGCTTATTTTGTTTTTTATGAGAAAGATAAAGCAAAGGATGAACGGCGCAAATCCAATCGATTTGTCCGGCATCTTCGAAAGCCGGAAGAATGGCTTCAATATCTACGGCAAACAAGGCTTTGGCACGGATAAAGTCTATTTCCGCCAGAAAATGGTAGGAATTCAGCATTTCGGGTATTTCCGGTCGGATTTGGTTGGTAAAAGCCGTAAGGATGCGAACAATTTCCCGTTTTTCTTCACTTTCCAATTCGCGGACTTTGTTGTTTGCTTCAACCACTTCGGCCGGTTCGATGAAAACCGTTTTGCCGGTAGCCGATTCGTCGTGAACAATTCCTTTGAGTTTTCGTTTGTAAGCCGGAGAGATGGGAATAACCAAGCGTCCATCGCGCATGGTCGGGGCAACGTCTTTGTCTATCAGTCCTTCCGATTGAGCCGTTCGCAGGATATTTTGTAAACTCTTTGAAATGCTGTTTATCGTTTGCGTTAATTTCCGGCGGATTTCGGCTAAAGCAGGAGAAGCATTGTCGCGTACTTTTCCGAATTTGTCGAGAATAGTGTCGATTTGCTTGATCAGATGAGGAAAAGAAACAACATCTGATGCAAGTTCCTGCAAATATGGATAATGATTGTCCCCTGTGAAAAACCGGACGATTTCATTGATAGTTTCCAAAGAACGGCGAATATCAAATAATTCCTTTTCAATCAAAAAAGTACCTTCGATACGGATTTTTTTCAAAGCGTTGCGAACATCGAAAAAAGCATCGGACGGAAAATTATCTTCTTCCTGAAGAATTTGGGTAAATTCTTGGGTACGGTACAATTGTTTCCGGATAAAAAGATACTCCGAAGAAAAAGCCATTTCTGCAACTTTTTCTTCGCCAAGGGGCGACAGGCAATGGCTTGAAATCAATTGCCGTATCTTATCAAAACCTATTTTCTGCTCAAATTTTTCCGGATAAATCATTCTTTCGACGGGATATATT
>JAITNQ010000047.1 GCA_031290435.1 Candidatus Symbiothrix sp.
GCTTCCGGATGATTCGCCGCTAAGTCAGCAAGCACCTTGCGGTTGATTTCTATCCCGTTTTTATGCAATGCACCCATCAACTGGGAATAAGAAGTCCCTTCCAAACGGGCGGCAGCATTGATACGCTGAATCCACAGTGCGCGGAAGTTACGTTTCTTGGCTCTCCGGTCGCGGAATGCATAAGTTAAACCTTTTTCCCATGTATTTTTGGCGACTGTCCATACGTTTTTCCTTGCGCCATAATACCCTCTTGTCAATTTGAGGATTCTTTTTCTTTTAGCTCTTGAAGCTACATGATTTACCGATCTAGGCATAATAAATAAATGTTTGTGAAAGTTAGCGCCGCTTTTTTACGGTCTTTGGTGCTAAATTTCCGTTAATAAATCTTTTTTTTGAAAATCACTGAAGGTCAATTACTTCATTCCCAACATTTCCTTAACACTATTTTCATTCGGTTTGCTAAGGATTGAGAAATGTGTCAATCTCCTCTTTTGCTTCTTCGTCTTCTTCGTTAGAATGTGACTTTTGTAAGCGTGTTTTCTTTTGATTTTTCCTGTTCCGGTAAGAGCGAATCTTTTTTTGGCACCGGAATTAGTCTTCATTTTCGGCATTTTTGCTAATTTTATTTGTTTATATTAAAATATACTTATTCTACTATTTTTTCTCGTCCTTCATTATTTTCCGGTTTTATCAGCGGCTTCTTTTGAACTGTTGCCACTCCCGTTTTTTGAACTGCTGCCGCTCCCATTTTTTTTGGCGCCAACATAATGATCATTTTCTTTCCTTCCAAAGCAGGCAACTGCTCTACTTTGGCGCAATTCTCCAGATCACTGGCAAAACGGAGCAATAAAACTTCACCTTGTTCTTTGAAAAGGATGGAGCGACCTTTGAAAAACACGTATGCTTTCACTTTGGCGCCCTCCTCCAAAAAACTTTTCGCATGCTTCAACTTGAAATTATAGTCATGATCATCGGTCTGGGGACCAAAACGAATCTCTTTGACTACAATCTTCACGGACTTGGCTTTCTGTTCCTTTTGACGTTTCTTTTGTTGGTAAATGAATTTCTGGTAATCCGAAACCCTACAAACCGGCGGCTCCGCATTAGGAGAAATTTCAATCAAATCCAAACTCTGGCTTTTGGCAATTTTTTGAGCTTCTATGATCGGATAAACGCCTTGCTCGACATTATCCCCGACTAAACGAACTTCTTTTGCACGGATTTTTTCATTTACCCGATATTGATCCCTAAGATTGTCTTTCTTCATTCAAAAAATGTCTGTCACTTTTATATAATTTTATTTTAGGCTATTGCCATTGATTCATCTGTTTCTCAACTTCATCATTCAAAAGTGCGGCAAAGGTAGTAATTTTCATTGAACCTACATCACCTTCGCCCTGTTTTCTTACAGAAATTTCATTATTTTCTAATTCTTTTTCACCTACAACCAACAAATAAGGAATTTTTTTCAATTCATTGTCCCTGATTTTGCGTCCTATTTTTTCGTTCCGGTCATCAATGATTACCCGGACGCCTTGCTTTTTCAAGTCTTTTGCTACCATTTCGGCATAAGCGTTGAATTTTTCGCTGATCGGCAGTATTACGGCTTGATCGGGAACCAACCACAAGGGAAATTTTCCTGCGGTATGTTCTATCAGCACAGCCACAAAGCGCTCCATTGAGCCGAAAGGGGCGCGGTGAATCATCACCGGACGGTGTTTCTGATTGTCGGAACCTACGTATTCCAATTCGAAACGTTCGGGCAGGTTGTAGTCGACCTGAATGGTTCCCAATTGCCAGCGACGTCCCAATGCATCTTTCACCATGAAATCCAATTTCGGACCGTAAAAGGCGGCTTCTCCCAATTCCACTTTCGCTTTGACGCCTTTTTCTTCGCAAACTTCAATAATGGCTCTTTCGGCATGTTCCCAATTCTCTTCCGAACCGATATATTTTTCTTTGTTATCCGGATCACGTAACGAAATCTGTGCTTCAAACTCGTTAAAATTCAGGGCGCGGAAGATGATATGAATAATCTCCATCACCTTGATAAACTCTTCTTTCACCTGTTCGGGCGCACAAAAAATATGAGCGTCATCCTGCGTAAAACCCCGCACGCGGGTCAATCCGTGGAGTTCTCCGCTTTGTTCATAACGATACACCGTTCCGAACTCGGCCAGCCGAAGCGGCAATTCTTTGTACGAACGCGGAAAAGCCTTGTAAATCTCACAATGGTGAGGACAATTCATCGGCTTGAGCAGAAATTCTTCGCCTTCTTCCGGCGTATGAATGGGTTGGAAAGAATCCTTTCCATATTTGGCATAGTGCCCTGAGGTTACGTACAGCATTTTAGCGCCGATATGCGGCGTTATCACCTGTTGGTAACCGTATTGGTTTTGTATTTTTTTGAGGAAATCCTCCAATTTCAGGCGCAGTTGGGTTCCCTTCGGCAACCAGAGCGGGAGACCTTGTCCCACGCTTTGCGAGAAAGTGAATAATTCCATTTCCTTGCCTATTTTCCGGTGGTCGCGTTTCTTAGCTTCCTCCAACAGGATAAGATAATCGTCTAATAGCTTCTTTTTCGGGAAAGTTATCCCGTAGATACGGGTCAACTGCGGCCGTTTGACATCGCCTCGCCAATAGGCGCCGGCCACCGACATCAGTTTGAGGGCTTTGATGTAGGAAGTATCGGGCAAATGCGGGCCCCGGCAAAGGTCGGTAAAATCACCTTGGGTATAGGTTGTGATAGTGCCATCGGCCAATTCACCGATCAACTCTGTTTTATAGGTTTCATTCCTGTCGCCAAACAAGCGCAAGGCATCGTCCTTGCTGATATTTTGTCGGGAAAGCGTTTCTTTTTTTGCGACCAACTCCTGCATTTTCTTTTCAATAGCAAGCAAATCACCGTCTTTGATACTTACGCCTTCGCCCGGATCAACATCATAATAAAAGCCGTTTTCTATGGCCGGCCCGATTCCGAACCGGATACCCGGATAAAGCGCCTGTAAGGCCTCGGCCATCAAATGCGCCGACGAATGCCAGAAAGCATGTTTCCCTTCTTCATCCTCCCATTTATACAATTGAACGCTCGCATCCGCGACAATAGGCCGCGACAAATCCCAAGTCTCTCCGTTAATGCCGACAGACAAAACATCTTGGGCTAACCGAGGACTGATACTTTCCGCAATTTGCATAGCAGTAGTCCCCTTCGGATATTCCCGAATGGAACCGTCTGGAAATGTTATTTTTATCATAATCTATTGTAATGTGATAATGTTATGGTGATCACATCATTAAATTTTGTGCAAAAGTAACGTTTTTTTTTGAAAGTAGCAAATCTTGAATCTTTTATTTGGGGACTCTTTGAAGATATCATTTAAAAAGTTCCTTTAATTGTTCGGCATCAAGATCAATTAATTCTGCAACCTCTTCTACCAACATTCCTTTTTCAAAACATTTCCGGGCTATTTCAAAACTTTTTTGATTGATACCTTTCTCAATACCTTTTTTAAAAGCTTTTTCTGAAGCTTCTTCCCTTGCATAATCAACCGCATCGCGAACGTCCTGATACTCTAAAATACTTTTGTTATAAGTTTCCATATCTGTTGCTGTTAATTTTTTGATTTCCGCTGCTTTAAATAATTTCTCAAATATCTTTCCCTGTACTTCCGTCGGTCGCGAGTTCAATCGGGATAAATTTTTTAAACAAAACAACCAACGGTCTACATTTGTTTCCAATGCTTCAACCGGTTTCTTAAATTTTGGCAATTCGACAAATATAAAATTCAATTTCTTCGAATACCTTGTTTTTGTCCGGTCTCGCATCAGGTAAATATGCTCAATACAATAATTTTCATCTTCTGCCTCCTCAAAAAGAACGAAATCCAATAGAGCAACCGTATAAACGGCTTTTAATTGAAAATTCCAGACTCCTTGCGGCGCTTGTTTCTGTAGCGGAAAGGTGGAATAAAATAAACTCCGATCTACAAAATACGGCTGTTTGGCCTTCTGCATCTCCACGATGAAATATTCCCCTTTCTCGTTCTTGCAAAAAATATCAAATACCGCTTTCCTGTTCTGTGCTACATTCCCCAACTGAAAAGTCGGCTGATATTCAATATCCGTGATACACCCTTCTTCTTCAATGACTTCATTTAAGAAATCTATCAGAAACGCTTTGTTTTTTTCTTCCGAAAAAAGTAACTTAAACCCAAAATCCGTTAACGGATTAATGTAGGTTGATTCAATTATTTCATTCATAAGTTAATAGTTTGG
>JAITNQ010000065.1 GCA_031290435.1 Candidatus Symbiothrix sp.
ATGGGTAACTTGCGAAAATACATGCCCATTACGCATATCACCTTTGCAATCGCCTGTTTGGCTATTGCCGGTATCCCGCCGTTCTCCGGATTTTTCAGTAAAGATGAAATTCTGGCAGCCGCTTTCCACCATCATCCGGTTATATTTTGGACTCTTTGGATCGTTGCAGGTTTAACCGCATTTTATATGTTCCGCTTGTTTTACCGGATTTTCTGGAATACTACCCCTAAATCCCCTAAAGGGGACTTGGCTACAGCACAATCCGCAGACTTTAAAAGCTCCCTTCATGAGGTTGGGCATCACAAGCCGCACGAAGCGCCTCTGACGATGGCTGTTCCCTTGATTATACTGGCCGTATTTTCCGTCTTTTCGGGGTTAATTCCGTTTGCCGATTTTATCAGCAGCGATTTTGCACCATTTCACACGCATATCGATTGGTTTGTAGCCGGATTGAGTATTGGAGTAGCATTGGTCGGTATCGGAGTAGCAACGGTTTTGTATGCCAAATCGAGCGACAAACCGGCCGAACTCGCCCGGCAAATGGGTGGACTTTACAGAGCCGCCCTTCACAAGTTTTATCTGGATGAAGTCTGGATGTGGTTTACGCAAACCGTTATTTTCCGTTATATTTGCGAGCCGATTAAATGGTTCGACCGTCATATCATCGACGGCAGCATGAACGGATTGGCTTGGATTACGCAAAAAACGTCGGTTTCGATCAAAGGATTGCAATCGGGTCAGGTACAGTTTTACGCTTGGGTATTTATAGCAGGGTCAATATTGATTGCCATATTAGTACTTTTTTTGTAATAATATAAATCATTATTTATGAATGAAATAGTAAATTTTAATGGCGTTGAAAACAAGATAATATCTGTTCGAGATATCCAAGTAATATTAGATCGGGATGTTGCAGTATTGTATGATGTCCAAACAAAAGAAATAAATCAAGCGCTCAAAAATAATCCGGATAAGTTTCCGGAAGGATATGTCTTGGAAATTTCAAAAGAGGAATACAATTCTCTAAAGTCAAAATTTTTGACCTTAGAGAAATCGGGAAAGGGCCAGCATCCGAAATATCTACCTAAAGCCTTTACGGAAAAAGGACTATATATGCTTGCAACTATACTCAAAGGAACAAAAGCAACACAAACTACCATTGCTATTGTAGAAGCTTTTGCTAAACTGAGAGAATTATCGCGTACCGTTGCTGAACTTGCGGAATCACCGGAAGAATTCAAACAGAAGTCCTTAATGCAAAAAGGAGGTGAAATTATTGCTGACATTTTAGGTGAAGATCTGCGAATAACAGATACGGAAACAAGTATTGAACTTAATTTTGCTTTGTTAAAAGTTAAACATACGATTAAGCAAAAAAGGGATAAATAAATGGACAAGAGATTATATAGAACCAAATTAATAGAAAAATAAATGAATATTTTATCTTTATTTGTAGCAGTTCCTGTTCTGATGATTGTGCTGCTGTTTCTCTGCAAAGAAATGAAACAGATACGCACCGTTATGGTTACGGGAGCATCCGCCCTTTTGGTACTGGCGGCGACGCTTACGGTAATGTTTATCAAAGAAAGGGCGGCATTGCCCGATGTTGAAATGCTTTTCGTCTCAAGTACGATATGGTATGCGCCCCTGAATATCACTTATGCGGTCGGTGTGGACGGTATTTCGGTAGTGATGCTTGTGCTTGCGTCGATTATCGTTTTTACCGGCGTCTTTTCTTCATGGAACATGAACATGGCAAAAGAGTATTTTCTTTGGTATTGCCTTTTGTCGTTGGGAGTATTCGGATTTTTTATTTCCATTGACTTGTTTTCCATGTTTATGTTTTACGAAATCGCTCTGATTCCGATGTATTTATTAATCGGATTGTGGGGTACGGGAAGAAAAGAATATTCGGCCATGAAACTGACGCTGATGCTGATGGGTGGTTCGGCTTTTCTTTTGGTCGGAATAATCGGTATTTATTATACGTCGGGACATTCGTCGATGAATTTGTTGGAAATTGCCAACAACCTGCACATCCCCATTGAACACCAACGGTGGATATTTCCCGCAACATTCTTGGGTTTTGGAGTTTTGGGCGCTTTGTTTCCGTTCCATACTTGGTCGCCCGACGGTCACGCTTCGGCGCCGACAGCGGTTTCGATGCTTCACGCAGGCGTTCTGATGAAGTTGGGAGGATACGGATGTTTTCGCGTAGCCATTTACCTGATGCCCGAAGCGGCTCACGAATTGGGATGGATATTCCTGATACTGACCGGTATAAGCGTCGTTTACGGAGCATTTAGCGCGGTTGTACAAACCGATTTAAAATATATCAATGCCTATTCTTCGGTAAGTCACTGCGGATTGGTTTTGTTTGCTATTCTAATGATGAACCAGACGGCTATGACGGGCGCCATTATGCAGATGCTTTCGCATGGATTGATGACAGCCTTGTTCTTTGCCCTGATCGGATTGATTTACGGAAGGACGCATACTCGCGACATCCGCGAAATGGGCGGTTTGATGAAAATCATGCCTTTTGCTTCGGTTTGTTATGTGATTGCCGGTTTGGCCTCATTGGGCTTGCCCGGCTTGAGCGGTTTTGTTGCCGAAATGACTATTTTTGTCGGCTCGTTTCAAAATGCGGATATTTTCCACCGTGTATTTACGATTGCAGCTTGCTGTTCCATCGTGATTACGGCGGTTTATATATTGAGGACGATAGGTAAAATACTTTACGGTCCGGTTCAGGACGAGCATCATTTGCATCTGACCGACGCCGCTTGGTATGAGAAAGTATCGGCAGTGGGACTTATATTGGGTATTACCGCAATGGGTATGTATCCTTCTGGAGTTTCCGAAATGATTAGTAAGAGTATTCTTCCGATAATTGAAAAATTATCTTTTTAGAAATTTCAAAAAATATAGGAGTTAAAGAAATATGGATTTCAATAATTTTTTATTAATGGGGCAGGAGATAGGACTGATAGCAGTCTTCCTGATTTTATTTATCTATGATATAATCGGTTCGGAAAAATCCAAGAGATATTTTTATCCGTTTACCTGCATCATATTTGCGATTTTTACCTTGTGGGGATTTTGTCCTAAACCGGCAGGAGAAGCTTTCGGGGGCATGTTTATCAGTTCGGATATGACCGTTTTGATGAAAAACATCCTGAACATTGCTACACTGATTGTCTTTCTTCAAACCTTTAGATGGTTGGATGCCGAAGATACCCGTCATCGCCGGAGTGAGTTTTTTACCATCACTTTGATAACATTGTTGGGTATGTATCTGATGGTTTCGTCCGGAAACTTCATGATGTTATATATAGGTATGGAAACAGCTTCACTGCCTTTGGCCTGTTTGGCGGCTTTCAATAAATATAAGGAAAAATCGGCGGAAGCAGGTGTAAAATTTGTGCTGATTTCGGCCTTGTCTTCAGCGGTTATGCTGTTCGGATTATCGTTCCTGTACGGAGCAATAGGTACTTTCTATTTCTCTGATATGACGAGTCGTGTTGTCGGCGAACCCTTGACTATTCTCGGATTGGTATTTTTCTTCGGCGGTTTGGGATTTAAACTCTCGTTGGTGCCGTTCCATCTTTGGACTGCCGATGTTTACGAAGGAGCGCCTACAAGTGTTACGGCATATTTGTCGGTCGTGTCGAAAGGTGCGGCGGCTTTTGCCCTGATATTCGCTATATATAAGGTATTCGGAAACATTGAAATTGTTTGGCAACAGATTATTTGGTGGTTATCGGTAATTACGATTACGCTTGGAAACTTGTTTGCCATTCGTCAGAACGATATCAAACGGTTTTTCGCTTTTTCGTCTATTTCTCAGGCAGGATATATTCTTTTGGGAATTATAGCCGGAAATGCGCAAGGAATGACGGCAACGGTTTTTTATGTACTGGTTTACGTCTTCTCCAACTTGGCCGCTTTCGGGGTTATTTCGGCAGTGGAACATGCTTCCGGAGGAAAAACATCCATTGCAGCATTCAACGGTTTGTATAAAAACAATCCCAAATTAAGTCTGGTAATGACTTTTGCTGTTTTCTCCTTAGGTGGAATTCCGCCTTTTGCAGGCTATTTCAGCAAATTTTTCATTTTTATGGCGGCTGCGTCGGCAGAGCAATACCTGCTTGTCTTTATTGCCTTGCTGAATACGGTTATTTCATTGTTTTATTACCTGTTGATTATCAAAGCGATGTATATCAAAAATGCTGAATCCGGTGCGGTATCCCGGTTTTCAAGCGATACGTATAACAGAATTAGTATGTTGGCTTGTATTCTCGGCATTTTAGTGTGTGGATTTCTGAGTTGTATTTATAGCGGCATGTCTGAAATCAGTTTTGGTATATGATTTTATGAAGTTACAAACTTGATTTTGAAATGTCGAATGACTTTTTTCAGGTAAATAAATAAAATTTCAGTGAAAAATTATTGCTATTAAAAATAAAAGGCTTACCTTTGGGGCTTGTATTTAATATTCTTAAAGGAAAGTCGTTCAATTTCTCTGTTAAATTTTAAAAAAGGAGAGATAATTAAACCGAATAAGTGAATACGAAGATTAAAAAACGGGCTGATTTATTAATTTTGGTTTAAAATATGGACTTATTAGCTTTTTTTTGTGTGATTTTAAATATAAAATTATTATATTTGCAGCAGAATAATAAAATTAATTTATCAAATAAACAAATTTTTTCTAACTTAAACGAACACAAAATTTATGGAAACAAAAACTCAAACAGTTAGCAAACCGAAAAGGGAAGGTAAAAAAACCCGTGGAATTGCAGCAGGGATTGTTATTGTTATTGCTTTTATTTTAGCAATATCATTTTTCTTATTTATTTTAGGTGATCCTTCACATTTTGAAGGTGGAAACAGAAACAACCATCCTCTGAACGGGGATATGTTAGGGACGATGTTCAAAGGTGGTTATGTAGTACCTATCATCCTAACTCTTTTATTGACAGTCGTAATTTTAAGCGTAGAACGCTTTTTTGCATTGTCAAAAGCAAAAGGGAATGGAAATTTGATTAATTTTGTATATGATGTAAAAGCGGATCTGAAGAAAGGAAATATTTCTTCAGCAGAAGCGCTTTGTGCTAAACAAAAAGGCTCTGTAGCTGCAATTGTTGATGCCGGATTGAAAAAATACAAAGAAATGGAAACCCAAAACTTACCAAAAGAAACGAAGATTGAAGAAATCAAAGCTGAGATTGAGGAAGCTACCTCTTTGGAACTTCCGTCTATGCAACAAAATCTTCCTGTTATCGCTACCATTTCTACATTGGGAACCCTTATGGGATTATTTGGTACTGTATTGGGTATGATCAAGTCATTTGCCGCTTTGGGTACTGCCGGCGCTGTTGACTCGGTTGCTCTTTCCGTTGGTATTTCGGAAGCGCTTGTAAATACGGCTACGGGTATCGCGACCGGTGCTTTGGCTATTATTTCTTATTCCTATTTCAGCGGAAAAATCGACAATATGACTTATGCTATCGACGAAATGGGTTTTGCATTAACCCAGACTTATGCTGAGACACATCAATAATTCATACTAAAATAAATAGTAAGAATTATGGCAAAAGTAAAAGTTAAAAAACAAAGTACTTTCATCGACATGACGGCGATGAGTGATGTTACTGTTCTTTTGCTTACTTTTTTTATGTTGACATCGACTTTCGTAAAGAATGAACCCGTACAAGTAACAACGCCTGCATCTGTTTCGGATTTTACGATTCCGGAAACTGAAGTAATGACGATCTTGGTAAATGAAAAGGGTAAAATCTTTTTGAGTTTGGAAGAAAGTCAAGCGAATATAGTTGAAACATTAAAAAGAGTAGGTGAGGATTACGGTGTCACCTTTTCGCCTCAGCAATATGACGTTTTTAAAAATTTAAAGTCATTTGGCGTTCCGATAGGCTCTATGGTCCAGTTTTTGGACTTGCCCAAGGATGCCCGTGACAGTTATTTAAGAGAAGGTGAAAATACGAGGGTGGGAATCCCTGATTCCGATGAAGCATTATCGGATGTAAGAGGAGTGGTATCGGCCGGAAAAAATGAGTTTAAACACTGGGTGATGCACGCGAGAGCTGTCAATAGTGATTTGCGGATTGCGATAAAGGCGGATAAACTCACAGCTTATCCCATTATTAAAAAAATAATGGATGATTTAAGGGAATTGAAGGAAAATCGCTACTTGTTAATCACTACGCTGAAAACAGCCTCAAGTGAATAATTTTTTAATCATTAAAATTGAATAAAAATGTCTGAAATACAAGTTAAAGAAGAAGGCGGCGGAAAAAATAAACAGAAAAAGCAGCAATTGCGTGTGGACTTCACCCCAATGGTGGATATGAATATGTTGTTGATTACATTTTTTATGTTCTGTACAACACTTCTTACGCCTAAAACCATGAATATCACAATGCCTACAAAGGATGATACGCTTACGGACGAAGAAAAGACAAAGTTCAAGGAATCTATGGCTATCACTATCTTATTGGGTGCGAATGATGAAGTTTATTATTATACCGGGATGATTGCAGAAGATCGCTCATCTTATGCTGATCCGGACTTTCTGAAACAATCAAGTTATGATGCAGATGGCCTTAGGAAATATTTGCTTGAAAGGAATAATGAAATGTATGCCGTGATTCAGGATTTGAAAACGAAGAAGGAAAAGCAACAGATTACCGAAGCGCAATATAATCTGCAAACAGGCGAGCTACAGAAAAAAGCGATACAAGATACGAAGGCTCCCCAAATTATGATTAAGCCGACAGATCTTTCGACCTATAAAAATACGGTGGACGCCTTGGATGAAATGTTAGTATGCAATATTGGTTCTTATACGCTTTCCGAGATAAACCAAGGAGATACTTATCTCCTCTACATGAAGACCGGAAATACCGAATACCTTTCGGAAGAACAAAAATTGGAATTAAATAAAGCTAAGTAAGTTTAACGTTCTTAAAAAGTAAAGATTATGGCTAAAGATTTTGATTTAACATCGCAAAAATGGCTAAACCTTGTTTTTGAAGGTAAAAATAAGGAATATGGAGCTTACGAACTTCGGGTAGATTCATCTGATCGCCACATTAAATCTATGATTATCGTTACGATTGTAGGTTTAGCGGCGATTTTTTTACCAAATCTGATCAAATCGGTTCTGCCGGAGGCTAAAGATTTGACACAGGATTCGGTAGTCACGATGACAGAGTTTGTGGAGAACAATTTAGAGGAAGAGCAGACGATCAAACAGCCGGAAGATGTTCCGCCGCCGCCTCTATTAAAAGAGACTTTAGGCTTTACCGAAACGATTATTGCGCACGACGAAGAAGTTGACGAGAAAGATATGTTGATTATGCAGGACTTAAACGAAAGTAAAACGGCTATTTCTGTTACTACGGTTGAAGGTGTAGTCGGTGGTACGGTTGATATTGCCGACCTCAGAGAGCATAAAGTGATCGTTGAAGATGACAGCAAAAAAGTTTGGGATCACGTAGAAGTTGAGCCATCGTTCCAAGGGGGAACCGAAGCTTTGATGAAATGGCTGCACGACAACGTTAACTTTCCGACTGTCGCCCAGGAAAATGGTGTTTCAGGTCGTGTTGTGGTTAAGTTTGTTGTGCTTTCAGACGGTTCGATAGGAGACGTTCTTCTGCTTCAGTCTTTGGATCCGAGTTGTGATAAAGAAGCGCTGACCAAGGTGAAAAGAATGCCGAAGTGGATTCCCGGAAAGCAAAACGGAAATGCAGTTAATGTATGGTTTCAGTTACCGATTAGTTTCAGGTTAAGTAATTAATTGTAAACGGTGATTAAAAGGACAGGCATTTTTGATAAATTTAGCGGTCAGGAATTGGCTATGTTGATTTTTGACGCTGTAATGGCTCTTCTCTACTTTGTACTTGGTCTTATCTTGCTGTTTGCGCCCTTGTTCCATTCTGTGTTCAAAAGCGCTCATATCAATGATGGACTGCGTACAATGTTGGGAATAATACTTGGTCTTTACGGCATATTCCGGATTTATCGGTCTATCAGGAAGCTAAACCTGAAAGACAAATAAATTCACGTAACCAAAAAAAGTAATACCGGTTATACGGAATCCCCTTATAATCGGTATTATTTTTAAACTTTTAAAACAGAAATTAGTCATATAATTAGATGCTATATGATAGGATGATATGATAAGAGGAATGAAATATATTTTGTTTATCGGTATATGCGCGGGTTTAATCTTTGCCGTCAGTTCATGTAAAAAAGGCGAGATTAAAGACGGATGGACAGACACTACTGATTCCGGTCTCATTCGGATTGCTTGTGATGAAAATTTCAAGCACTTAGTGGATGCGGAAATCATGGTATTTGAAGCAAATTATCCATTTTCCTCCGTTATTCCGGTCTATGTAAATGAAGCGGAGGCCATTCGTTTATTGATGGCGGATTCCGTCCGTTTTGCTTTGGTCACACGAAGTCTGAGCGCAAAAGAAAACCAAACGCTTCGGGAAAAAAACAGAATAGCGCGAAAAAACATCATAGGTTTTGACGGCATTACTTTTATTACGCATCCGGAGAATCCCGATTCAATCATCAGTGTTCCTGTACTACAAAAAATATTAAGCGGTGAAATTACAGATTGGTCACAAATCTATCCAAACTCACAGTTAGGAAAGATTCAAGTGCTTTTAGACAATGAAGAATCGGGGACGCTTCGCTATGTATCCGATTCAATTCATATTGGAGATAATTATTCTCCCAACTTGTATGCCCTGAATAATGGGTTGGAAGTTGTGGAAAAAGTTACCAAAATGCCCAATGCATTAGGTATCATCGGGTTTAACCTGATTGGCGATGAAACCAATTCGGACGCTAAAAAATTACGGGCGCAAGTTCGTTTAATGCGCGTTAGTAAAGATGAGAAAATAATAGTAGAAAATAGTTTTTATCCTTATGCCGGTGATTTACGGCATGAAGATTATCCTTTTTGGCGTCCTGTTTATGTCTTGTTGACAGATCCGAGGGCAGGATTATCTTCCACTTTGAGTATTTTTTTTGCACAGCAAGTCGGGCAGAAAATAATACAAAAATGCGGGTTGTTGCCTGCAACAGATTCACAGAATATGTCTGTGAGAATTATTAGTGATGAACAATCGAAATAATCAATATAAATTCAATAAAGTGTAATTACAATGAAAAGAAATGGTAAAAGAGCGCTCGGTTTAGTGGGAGTTTTTCTTTTTTTAGGAACATCCTTATTCGCGAGTAGTAATGAAAAAGGGATTGAGTACTATAGAGCGGAATTGTATGGAGCCGCTAAGGTTTTCTTTTTAGGACAAAAAAATCAGCCGGTTACAGAACAGGCAGAGAATTGTTATTATCTGGGACAGACCTATTATCAACTCAATCAACTTGATTCTGCTTTGTATTATTATCAAAAAGCGGTTGAAGTTGATCCGGAATATCCTTTCGGATATATTGGGGAAGGTAAATTGGAATTGAAAAAAGGAAATCTAAAAGTAGCGGATGAGTTGTTTAAAAAGGCAGGTGGCCTGACAAAAAAAGATCCTTCGGTATATGGGGCTATTGCAGAAGCATATGCCGATCTGGGCATAAATGATGGCGTCAAACCGGCTTTGGATAAAGCCCGTAAGGCCAACAAAAAATATGCAGGCGCTTTCATGGTCGAGGGAGATGTGTTAATCAAGCAAGGTAAAGTAGGGGAGGCTATTCTCCGTTATGAAAATGCCTTATTATTGGATGCTAAAGATAAATTGGCTTATTTGAAAATAGCGCGTGTTTACAAAGATGTTAATCCACCTGAAGCTTTGAATTATCTGGACCGCTTGCTGGCAATTGATGCGGATTATATTCCGGCTTATGCTTTGATCGGAGATATTAACAGAGACTTGGGTGCATACAAGAAAGCGCTTGATGCTTACGAAAAGTTTATTTCCATACCGGGAGTTCCTTTATTACAGCAGGAAAGATATGCTCAGTTGTTGTATTTCACCAATCAGTATGAAAAATCTTTGGCACAAATAAAAGTTGTTTTGGCACAAGAACCGGACAACAATATTATGCATCGCTTTGAAGCCTATAACAATTATAAATTAGAAAACACCGCTTTAGGTATTCAGCAGATAGAGTTTTTCTTACAAAATACGGAAAAAGAGAGGCATATCTATTCCGATTATCTGTATTACGGGAATATGCTGTTGGCAGCAAAATTGCCGAAAAAAGCCATAGAAAGTTATGAGAAAGCAGCGGAACTTGACAGCAACAAGCCTGAAATTAACAAGGCGCTGGCAGAGGCAGCATATGCTGCTGCATTGTATCTGGAATCAATGAAATACTATGAGAAATATTTTGAAGAGGGTGGCGATACTCCTGTAGCCTCAGACTATTATTATTATGGTAATGTATGTTACCAATATACAAAAGAAATTGCTTTAAGGCCACAAAATTCGCCATTAACTCCTGAGGATTTGGCGCAAGAAAGCGTAGAATTCCATACATTTCTGGAGAAAGGTGATAAAGCTTTTTCTGAAGTACTCAGCCGAATCCCAACAAGTCATCTCGGTTATTTATGGAAGGCAAATCTCTATTCGCTTGAAGACTTGTATGACCAAACAAGAACCGGTACGGTAAGAGGTGTTGCCAAACCCTATTTCGATGCTGCAATTGAATTTATGCAAAATAACAATGAAAATGGCGTAAGAAATAAAGATTTGATAAGCAGTTATCGTTATTTACTTTCTTATTATTCCAGCATTGATAATTCGGAAGCCCTTGTTGAATATTCCAAGAAAATACTGCAATTAGATCCGAACGATGAATTAGCAAAACAGACCCTCGATATTTTGAAGGTCAAATACTAAATAATAGAAAATGAGAGAGGGAGAATGCAGGTTAACTAACTTTCATTCTCCATTTTTCGTGTTTAATTATCTATTATTACCGCTACTTCTTCTACTTCTCCTCCTAAGGGTGGATGGGTTTTTGCTAAGCGGATTTTTACTCTTTTTAGCTGGGGAAAATTATTTTTGAGTTTGCTGATAATTCTTCCGGAGACATGTTCCAATAAATTGGAAGGGATGGCCATTTCCGCTTTTACCAAATCAAAGACACAAGCATAGTTCAGCGTGTCTTCCAATTTATCCGTTTGGATGGCTTTGTGCATATCAATGTATAGTCTCAGATCAACGCGGAAAATATTCCCTACCTTTCGCTCTTGTTCCATAACCCCATGAAAGGCGTGAAACGTCATGTTTTTTAACGCTATGTATTCCATATTTTTATTTTTTTCATTAATTTTCCACTTTAAATATTAACGTTGTTTTTCGCTCTATATTTTTTTTCTGTTCCAAACAAATTTCAGTCGTATTGCATTCGGCTTGCAAACTTCATTAAACGATTGATTTTTATACCATTCTTTCAATTTAGTGTTGGAATTAATCAGGATTTGTGTTGAGTATAATAATTAAGTACATTCATAATTTGATGTTTTTTGAAGGAAATACTTTCGCGGCATTATCAATGAAATTATTATTAATGAGATAAATATAGAACACCCCACTAACAATAATATTGTGCCTTCCGGGTCTCCTGCTGGAAATTCTTTATATTCCGAGTAGCACGCTAATATCATGTAAAGACTTACAATACCTAATATAACTGAAATGGAAAGCGCTAAAAATTTGTTTTTCCATATCAATAAAACGGACATAATAAA
>JAITNQ010000142.1 GCA_031290435.1 Candidatus Symbiothrix sp.
CTATACGCCCAGTTGATACTGCCTGTCATATCGGATACCTTGCCTTGTATTGCCGTAAGTACAGCTCCTCCCAATATGGCCATAATCAGACCGGAACCGCCTACTTTGGCATCTCCGGCGCCTAATTTCTGCATGGAAATCCCATAAATAGTCGGGAACATCAGCGACATAAAAACGGAAATTCCCGCCAATGCAACCACTCCCGGTATTCCATGGAAAGTAATGGTGACGGCTGAACAAACCATGGCGCCAACAGAAGCGACAACTAACAGAAGCGCAGGTTTGAAATATTTCATCAGGGCGGTAAATACAAATCGCGAGAGGCTGAAACCAATAATCGAAATCATATAAATGGTGGCAGCGTCTTTTTCGTTGTAATTCAAATGAATCATCACATAGCGAATGGTATAAGACCAAACCCCGATTTGTGCGCCTACATAGAAAAATTGGGCGATCACCCCGAAAACATATCGCTTGTTTTTACTCAACCGTTTGAAAGAAGAACCCAATGAAGAAACATTATTTTCGTCGCTGCCTTCGGGCATCCGTTTGCAAGCAATTATCAACAAGATAGCTAACAAGGTGATACCGACAAGAATATATGTCATGGTTACCGCGTTAAGCTCTTTTGCCTGTATCTGTTGGAGTTGTTCGACCGACATCAGCGCGCGTTCGGAAGCATTGGCATTGTTCAATTCCGATAAAATAAAAAACTGGCTGAGTAATATCCCCGAAATAGACCCTATCGGATTGAACGATTGCGCCAGATTCAGTCTCCGGGTGGCATTTTCTTCCGGCCCCATTGCCAAAATGTACGGATTGGAGGAGGTTTCGAGAACCGAACATCCGCCGGCCAGAATATAAATGGCAAAAAGATAAAAACCGTAACTGGCTGTCGTACTTGCCGGATAAAACAGAAAACATCCGCCGGCATACAATATCAATCCCAAGATTACACCCGATTTGTACGAGAATCTCCGGATAAACAATGCAGCCGGTAAAGCAAAGCAGAAATATGAACCATAAAAAGCAATCTGTATAAGAGACGTTTGAAAGTCTGTCATACTCATAATTTTTTTAAATGCCGCCAACAACGTATCCGTCATATTGTTGGCCAATCCCCACATAAAGAAAAGACTGGTAATTAAAATAAAAGGAATCAGGTAATTTTTTCCATTCTTTCCTTGAAAAAGAGAAGTATTCTTCATATGAATTATTTTTATTCAGGTTGATAAACCACAAAGGTAAAACTATTTTTGATAATTTGACGCCCCTCTGCTAAATTTGCTATTTGTTTATTGGCAACTGCCTGCTGAATGATATTTCCAAGGGCTGTCGCTTCTGTTATCCCGACAATAACTTTCATCTGTAAAGCATTGGCTATAAATTGATTCAATACTTGATTCCGGCTACCGCCTCCGACAATAAAAAGTGTATTAATTTTTTTTCCGGTACAGGCTTTCAATTGCTCCATAACCGAATGGTATTTCAAAGCCAAAGATTCGAGTACACATCGCACCAATTCTCCTTTGGTTTTGGGAACAGGCTGTCCATTGTCCCTGCAATATCCCCGGATAGCCCGACACATGGAAACAGGATTCTTGAAACCGGGGTCATCGCTGTCTATAATACTTCGGAATGCCGACGCTTTCATACATTCTGCCAAAAGATAATCGTAGGAATAAGGCGCATCCTCTTCTCTCTCCCACTCGACTATCAGTTGCTGCAACAACCAAAGCCCTGTTATGTTACGCATAAACAGGATTTTATTGTCAATTCCGCCTTCATTGGTAAAATCATTGAGACGGGCTTCTTCCGTCAGGATAGGTGCATCTAAGGCAAGGCCCAGCAAAGACCATGTTCCCGAACTCAGGAAAGCCATATCCGGTTCCAAAGGGATGGCGCCGATGGCTGAAGCCGTATCGTGCGAACCGACGGCAAACACTTTTATTTCGGGGATACCTGTTTCGATAATTTCCTTTTTCAATGTTCCTACTACACTACCCGGCTGCCGGATAGGACTCATCCATTGCTTGGAAAACGGTAAAATTTTAAACAAGGACTCTTCCCATTGTTGCGTTCTTGCATTCAGCAATTGCGAAGTGGAAGCGATGGTATATTCATTGAACAGCTGACCTGTCAGAAAATAATTTATCAGGTCGGGAATAAACAATAGTTTGTCGGAAATGTCTATCAATTCGTCAATTTCATCTATATAGCTATATATTTGATAAATTGAATTTATTTCCAATTGCTGAATGCCTGTGCAAGCATACATTTCCGCGTTGGAAATGAGATGATCGACTTTTTCCGACATTCCGTTCGTGCGAATATCGCGGTAGCATACCGGATTACTCATCAGGTTCCCTTGTCTATCCAGCAAGCCGAAATCAACCCCCCATGTGTCAATCGCTAAGCCTTGCAGTTGATAGCCTTTTTTTACCGCGGCATGAATCCCTTGCAGGATGTTTTCGTATAAAGATAAAAAATTCCAATAAAGAGTATTACCCAATTTTACGGGTTTATTGGAGAAACGGTGCACTTCGTCCAAATGGATTTGTCCGTTCTCTATGCTGCCGACAATGGCTCTGCCGCTACCGGCGCCTAAATCTATTGCTAAGTATTCCATAGTAGTAAATTCATACAACCTGTATTATTTGTGTTCTATTATCCGAAGTGTTTATACAAATCCGTTATTTCTTCATCCGTCAGCGTCAAGTAATTACCTTTTCCTGAGCGGACAATGATACTACATGCCATTTCAAAAAACATCGCTTTCTGGAAAACATCCGCCAAGTTTTTCCCGCAAACCACTTGGCCGTGTTTGCTCAACAAAACGCTGTCATGAGCAGTCAAGGCTTCGGTTACGGCCTTCGCCAATTCGGGAGAACCCGGTCTGCAATAAGGAACAACCGGTATCTCCCGGCCTAAATAGATGGGTATTTCCGCCGTGACATTGAAATCAGTCGGTTTGTCTTTCAGGCAGGAAATAGTGGTTGCAAAAGGCGATTGGAAATGCAAAACGGCATTGACGTTTTTCCTGTTGCGCAATACGCCTAAATGAAAACTGCTTTCGATAGAAGGTTTGGGACCTTCCAAGATTTTTCCGTCCGATATGCGGCAAACGGAGATATTTTCTTCTTTTATCTCAGGCAACCATGAACCGGTACCTGTAACCAAAGCCAAGTCATCTTCTATGCGCCATGATAAATTTCCGCTGCTACAAAGCATCAGGTTTTGCTTACCGGCCTTGTGGGCCGTATCTATAAAATTTTGTATTTGTTCTTTTGTTATCATAATTTATAATTTGCTCCCCCTTGAAGGGGTCATTTAACTTTTTAACTTTCCAACAACGCCTCAGTGAGCGAAAATATCCTTTCCATTAATTGCCATTTTTCATCCGAACGTTTGCCTCCGGCTGCCTCTTGGAATTTTGATACAAAAGCCTCCCATTCGGCTTGTTTTTCAAAAGTAGCCAAGCGTCCGAAAGCTTCGTCCCAATCAAAATCAAGTGGCGTCTCAACAATCATAAAAGCGTGGTCTTGCAGAAGATATATTTCCATATTCAAGATACCGGCTTTGCGGATTCCTTCCGGAATTTCCTTCCAGATATTCCGATCGCTATGCCAATACTTATACTGCTCCAGTGTTTCCGGATTCAATTTGAGGTATTGGCAATAGCGCTTCGTTGTTTCTTGAGATAATTCTACGTATCCCTCTTTAAGATTTGCGTCCATATTTATTAGTTATAAATTGGTCCATAAGTTTGGCAAGCCCTGTAATCAGCGCCTTCCTTGTCCATTCCGAAAGCATTCCATGCCGCCGGACGGTAAATTTTCTCTTCCGGCACATTGTGCATACATACCGGAATACGCAAGATAGAAGCCAATGTAATCAGTTCTGCGCCAATATGTCCGCAATTGATGGAACCGTGGTTGGCGCCCCAATTGTTCATGACGGAATATACATCTTTAAACGCATCGGTTTCGGTCAAACGGGGAACAAACCAAGTCGTAGGCCAGCCTTTGTCGGTGCGTTCGTCCAAGATTTTGTGCGATTCGGGGTCAATTTCGGCCGTCCAGCCTTCAGCAATTTGCAATACCGGGCCTAAGCCTTTTACCAAATTCAGGCGCACCATCGTACAAGGCATATCTCCGCGGGTCAGGAATTTGGACGAGAAACCGCCGCCACGGAAATATTCGCGGTTGGCCGGCATCCAGGTCGTTGCATCCAAACAGGCTTGGGCTTCTTTTTCGGCTATTTCCCAGAACGGTTTCATGATGGGATTGCCCTCGGCGTCGTTCTGGTAACCGCTGCCGTCCAAGGAAGCCGCACCCGAATTAATCAGGTGAATCATCCCTCCGGAAGCCCGGCCGGTCGGTTTTTTGCCTGTTACCCGTTCGATAGCTTCGGGACTCCAATACGTGCGTACATCGGCGAAGATAGAGGGCGTATTGGTCAACAAATGGCCGAACAGCATGGCCGTTCCGTTCAGGGCGTCATTTTCCGTAGCCAATATATAAGGAGTGCGGATACCGTTCCAGTCGAAAGAAGAGTTGAGAATGGCTTCGGTGAAATCGCCATTCGGATAGAAATCCGTCCATTGGCGTTGTCCCTGAAAACCGGCTACAATTGCATTGTGTCCGAGCGCTTCTTCGCCGAATCCCATTTCTTTCAGTTTGGGATTGCCTACCATCAGGTCGCGGACAATCAAGGTCATTTTCACGCTAAATTCCCAATCTTTGGCGCTGCCTTCCGGCGTTTTCACCAAGTCGGAACGGTTGATAATGTCCTTTCCTTCTTTGCAATTGGCTTTTGCCCAAGCCAATGCTTTTTCGTATTCTTCTTTGTCATAAATACCTTCGGTCATGCGGCGGATAATTTCCACTTCGTCGACGCCTTCGCAACGCATACCGAGATAGTCTTCGAAAAAGTCCGTATTGACAATCGAACCGGCGATACCCATACAAACGGCGCCGATCGACAGATAAGATTTTCC
>JAITNQ010000149.1 GCA_031290435.1 Candidatus Symbiothrix sp.
GGTGAATTCCAATCCTATTCAGCCATTCAGAAATATCTGGAAGAAAACGGGTACGAAATAAATAGCGCCGAATTTGAGAGAATTCCCAATGATTATAAAGAAGTTACAGATGAGCAACGGGCTTCTTTGGAAAAATTATTAGATAAATTTGAAGAAGACGAAGACGTTCAAAATGTCTTTCACAATATGAAGTGAATCAAGTGTACATTAGTACCAAAAGTCTGTCATTGCGGCATTTAGCCGCAACCCCCTGAAAAGTGAGCATTGATTATCAGGGGATTGCGGGTCAAGCCCGCAATGACAGACTCTTTCATTCTCAATTCTTAATTCTCAATTCTTAATTCACAACCCTCACCGCGCCCTTGTCCGCCGAACTCACCATAGAAGCGTATGCCTTCAAGGATTGTGAGATGACTCGTTGCCGGTGCAGCGGCGTAAACGCCTTGTCGCCTCGTTTTTGCTCTTCTTCTCTCCTTTCCGCCAATTCTTCGTCCGAAAGCAATACGCGGATGGTTCTTTCGGGAATATTGATTTCAATAATGTCGTTATCCTTGACCAAGCCGATATTTCCTCCCGCAGCGGCTTCGGGAGAGATATGTCCGATAGACAAACCGGAAGTCCCTCCGGAAAAGCGTCCGTCGGTAATCAGCGCACATTCTTTCCCCAGATGCCGCGATTTGATATAGGAAGTCGGATACAGCATCTCTTGCATTCCCGGACCGCCTTTGGGGCCTTCGTATGCAATTACGACAACATCGCCGGACTTTATTTTTCCACTCAAAATTCCATCACAGGCAGTTTCCTGTGAATCGAACACCTTGGCGGGACCTGAAAATTTCAGTATGTTTTCGTCTACACCGGCCGTTTTGACGACACAACCTTCAAGCGCTATATTTCCTTTCAGCACCGCTAATCCGCCGTCTTGGCTGTAAGCATGTGCAAGGTCGCGGATACAACCATTGGCACGGTCAATATCCATTTCCTTTATATCGTACCATTTATCCTGCGAGCCTAATTTCAGATTGAATTTATTCCCGGGCGCGGATAGATACAAATCCATGGACTGAGTAGTAAGCTCATCATCACAGATATTGTATTCTTCAATGATTTCTTTCAGGGTTTTACCGTCCACACGTTTTACGGAAGCATCAATTAAACCGCCTTTCTCCAATTCGCCCAGAATACTCAACACACCTCCCGCCTTGTTTACATCCTGTATATAATACTTGTTCGTATTCGGAGCCACCTTACACAGACAAGGCGTCTTGCGGGAAAGGGCGTCAATATCCTGCATCGTAAAAGCCACACCGGCTTCGTGGGCAATGGCCAAGAGATGCAAAACCGTGTTGGTCGATCCACCCATGGCAATGTCCAAAGTCATTGCATTCAGGAAAGCCTCACGGGTCGCTATATTTCGCGGCAAAACACTTTCATCGCCATCTTGATAATATTTGAAAGCGTTTTCAACAATCAGTTTGGCAGCGTTTTTGAACAATTCTTTCCGGTTGTAATGCGTAGCCACTACCGTTCCGTTGCCGGGCAAGGCCAGACCGATGGCTTCATTCAGGCAGTTCATGGAATTAGCGGTAAACATACCCGAACAGGATCCGCAGGTAGGGCAAGCTTCCGACTCAACTCGCCGGATTTGCTCGTCCGAAACCGATTCATCGGCGCTTTGCACCATGGCGTCAATCAAATCAAGGCCATGACCATCCAAGCGTCCGGCTTCCATTGGGCCGCCCGACACAAAAACCGCCGGTATATTCAGGCGCATGGCAGCCATCAGCATACCCGGCGTGATTTTATCACAATTGCTGATACAAACCATGGCATCGGCTTTATGAGCTTGTATCATGTATTCCACACTATCGGCAATCAAATCACGGGAAGGCAAGGAATATAACATACCGTCGTGCCCCATGGCAATACCATCGTCAATGGCAATGGTATTGAATTCAGCGGCAAAACAACCGCGTTTTTCTATCTCCGATTTGACGTATTGCCCAATCGTATGTAAATGCACATGCCCCGGCACAAACTGGGTAAACGAATTGACTACGGCAATAATGGGTTTGCCCATTTGCGCTTCTGTCATTCCGTTTGCTTTCCAAAGTGAACGCGCTCCGGCCATCTTACGGCCTGCTGTGCTGGTATGGCTGCGTAACTGAATCTTCATCATATAGTTAAATTATGTCGTAATATTTTTCTACCGGATATGCTACATCAATAGTTTAATTTTTTACCAAAAACGATTTGAATCCCTCGAAATCTTTTCCCAGTTCGATACTTTGCTTTTTCCCTTTCATAAACGCCTGTAGCCTTTCCGGAATTTCCACCGTTTGTTGGATAATAGCTTCGATAGTGTCCTTAAATTTGGCCGGGTGAGCCGTTTCTAAGAAAATGCCGGTTTCTCCGGGCCGGAGGTTTTCCAACAAAGCCAAGTATCCGCAGGCGCCGTGCGGATCAAGCAGATAACCGGTTGATTCGTAGCAAAGCCTGACGGTTTCACGAATAGATTCATCCGAGCAACAAAATCCGGAGATTATCTGTGTAATCGTCTCATGATTGTGATGATACAAATCGAGTATGCGGACAAAATTACTGGGGTCTCCTACATCCATGGCATTGGCCAAGGTTTGTACGGAGGGCTTGGGTCTGTAAAATCCGGTGAGCAGGTATTGCAGGAAAATATCATTTTTATTGTTAGCGGCAATAAAGCGTTTGACGGGTAATCCCATTTTCCGGGCAATCAGACCGGCGGTGAGATTGCCAAAATTGCCGCTGGGCACGCAGACGACAAGGTCTTTTGTGATGCCGCTTCGGCGCAATTGACTGTAGGCATTGAAATAATAAAAAGATTGCGGAAGAAAACGGGCGACATTGATGGAGTTGGCCGAGGTCAATTTTAATTGTTCGTTCAAGTCTTTGTCTAAAAAAGCCGACTTCACCAAGGTCTGGCAATCATCAAAAGTTCCATCAATTTCAAGTGCGGTAATGTTCCTGCCCAAAGTAGTAAACTGACATTCCTGAATAGGGCTTACTTTTCCCTTGGGATACAGGACGTAGACATGGATACCTTCTACGCCGAGAAATCCATTGGCTACGGCGCTCCCCGTATCGCCGGAAGTGGCGACTAAAACATTTATGTCCCGGATACCTTGTTTTTTGATAAAATAACCCAATAAACGCGCCATAAAACGGGCGCCTACATCTTTGAAAGCAAGCGTAGGGCCATGGAAAAGTTCTAAACTGTAAATTGAGTCGGTGACAGATACAAGCGGCGTTTCAAAATTCAGGGTGTCGTATACAATGTCTTGTAAAGTAGGAGCATCTATATCTTCTCCGAAAAAAGCCGATGCTACTTCGTAAGCGATTTCCTGAAAGGTCTTTTTTTCAATTTCTTCAAAAAAAGAATCCGGGAAAACATTGATTTTTTCCGGCATATAAAGTCCCTTGTCACTTGCTAATCCTTTTACCACTGCTTCCTGCAGGTTTACAACCGGGGCTTGTTTGTTGGTGCTGTAATACATCATGAAAAGAATGTTTTAATAAATTCATCGCCTTTTAAGAGGCCATAATTTCCTTTTTGTACGGAAAATTCGTCGTATGCCACAACTTCATCCGGTATATTTCCGGGCTTGTATATAACGAAAGGCACAGGAGAAGCGGTATGTGTCCGAATCCTACAGGGAGTCGGATGGTCCGGCAGGAGCGCGATTGTGACCGGTTCCGCCCACTTTTCCGTTTCCTCCATAATGGTTTTCAAGAGGCGAGTGTCAAGATTTTCAATCGTTTTAACTTTTAACAGTGCATCGCCGTCGTGCCCGGCTTCATCGCTGGCTTCTACATGCAGATAAACGAAATCTTTTTCTTTCAGCGCTTGGAGGGCTGCCTGCGCTTTCCCTTCATAATCGGTATCATACAGACCGGTAGCTCCGGGAACTTCTATACATTCCAAGCCGGCATATACGCCGATTCCTTTTATCAAGTCAACAGCCGAAATGACGGCGCCTGTCCGGATGGGATAAATGTCGGCCATTTTCGCCATCTGAGGTTTGTAGCCGGGCGACCAGGGCCAGATGCTATTGGCGGGGTCTTTTCCGGCAGCTATTCGTTTCAGGTTGACCGGATGATCTTTCAGTAATTCCTGCGATATGCGTATCTGTTCGTTGAGATAAGTTGCAGTAGCTTGCGCTTCGGGCGTTTGCGCTTTTATCAACACGCTTTTGAAATCCGTTCCGATAACATCGTGAGGCGGGGTACAATTCAAACGTTTGTCTCCGCCTTTCAGTTTCAATACGTGCCGGTAGGAAACGCCCGGGAAAAACCGGAGACGGTCGTCCCCTAAACGCTCATTCAGAAACCGAATCAGAATATGGGCTTCTTCATTAGAGATATGACCGGCCGAATGGTTTTTTATTTTTCCATTTTCAATGCAAATCAGGTTGCATCGCATAACCAATTCCCCGGATAAAACATCAATACCCATACTGGCGGCTTCCAATGCACCGCGACCTTCCAACACAGCTGCGACATCGTATCCCAGCACAGCCAGATTGGCGACTTCACTACCCGGATGCATCCCTTCCGGAATGGTGTCCAAGAGACCTGAATTGCCTTTTTCGGCCAATAAATCCATGTAAGGCGTATGCGCGTATTGCAGCGGCGTTTTATTTCCCAATAATTCAATGGGTTCATCGGCCATACCATCCCCCAGAACAATAATATATTTTCCGTTATTTTTCATTCTATATCAATTATAACTAAAGACTAATACCGGTTGAGTCGGCTGATATATTTTCCGATTATATCAAATTCTAAGTTTACAACTGTTCCCGGTTTTATTTGATGAAAATTTGTACATTCATAAGTATAAGGAATAATCGCGACCTGAAAGCTATTGTCTTTCGAGTTGCAAACCGTTAAACTAACCCCGTTTACACAAACTGAACCTTTTTCCACTGTCATATAACCCGCTTTGGCTTTTTCTTTATCAAAAGTATATTCAAAAGTGTAAAACCAACTTCCTTCCGTTTCTTCCACAGCTGTACAAATGGCGGTTTGGTCGACATGTCCTTGTACAATATGACCGTCCAAGCGGCCGTTCATCAACATACTTCGTTCCAGATTTACCTTGTCGCCTGCTTTCAAAAGGCCTAAGTTCGAACGTTCCAGCGTTTCTTTCACGGCAGTTACGGTATAGGAGCTTTCCGTCAGACTGACGACTGTCAGGCAAACGCCATTGTGCGCTACGCTTTGGTCTATCTTTAATTCGTTGACAAAAGAACACTTCAGATTTAAATGCAAATTTCCTTTTTCTGAAATGATCCCTGCTACCTGAGCCGCTTCTTCCACTATTCCTGAAAACATAATCTTTGTAATTTATAAATTTTGCTACAAAGTTAGGCATTTGCATTGAAATTTCATGTATATTTGCAACAAAATTATTTCAAAAAAAAACATGAGACCTCCTACATTGCAATATTTCTATTTAGAAAAGCCAATGACATTACTGATTCTGATTCTGTTTGTCAGTGTCATTTTTTGGATTGGGGAAGGTGATTTTTATACCAAAGGCGAACCTCGCGAGGCTTCGGTAGCTGTTTCAATGCTCGAAAAAGATCAGTGGATACTGCCGGAAACTTATGCTGATGAAATTGCATACAAACCTCCTCTTACCCATTGGTTGACAGCGGTTCTTTCTTTGCCGCAAGGAAAGGTTACGCCCTTTTCTTCACGACTTCCGTCGGCATTGGCTTTTACGGGATTGATTGTGTTTTCCTTTATATTTTTTGGTAAAAACCTGAAATTTCAAGATGCTTTTTTAGCTGCTCTGATTCTGCTGACCTCTTTCGAATTGCATAGAGGAGCCATGACCGCGCGGGTGGATATGTTACTTACTTTCCTGATTGTCTTGGCTTTGACGCGGCTGTTTCGTTGGGAAGAAAGAAAACAATTAGGCGGCTTTCCTTTTGTTATCTCCATTATTATGGGTTTGGCGGCATTGACGAAAGGTCCGGTGGGAATTGTATTACCCTTGCTTGTTTTCGGTATTTACCTTTTGTTGCTGAAATATAATTTTTGGAAGATTGCCGGGAAATTATTGCTTATGGCTTTGCTATCCCTGATTTTACCGTTTATTTGGTACCTGTTGGCTTATCAGACAGGCGGAAAAGAATTTCTTGATATTGTTTGGGCGGAAAATTTCGGTCGCTTTTTGAGTTCGGACAACCTGAATATTCAGTATAATTTAGGACATGAGGAAGCTTGGTGGTACAATATTCTCACCCTTTTAGGCGGTTTTATGCCTTGGACTATTCTGCTTTTTATTTCCCTTTTCGGGCTTCGTTATGCTATAAAAATCCCGGTATTCAAACAAATCCGGGATGCTTTTGTACAGCAGGAAAAAATTAAACTTTTTTCGGCTGTCGCCGCTATCGTAATCATTCTGTTTTACTGTATCCCGTCCGGTAAAAGAAGTGTTTACCTGATGCCGGCTTATCCTTTTATTGCTGTTTTTATTGCGCAATATGTCTTGTATCTGACCGAATATAAGGTAAATATCAGCCGAATTTTTAGTTGGGTGATAGGCATCATCGCCTGTCTGACTGCACTTATTGTATTTTGTACAATAACTACCCACTTTATCGAACCGGTACGTATCGCCCGTATTTTTGTCAAACACCAGCGAACTTTGAATGATATAGCTGCTGCCTTTCAGGCCACCCATGCGCCTAAAATACTGTATGATATTTTATTATGCATTTTGCTGTATGCTATTTATATCCTTTTCAAATATTTATGGAAAAAAAATAATTTAAAAACGCTGTATGCTACGGTCGGTCTTTATTTGGCCCTGTTATTGGTATTGGATGGTATATTTCTTCCTTCTTTTAAGGATGGAGTCAGTGTAAAACCTTTTGCAAAAAGTCTTTTAAAAAATTATCCGATTCAGGAAGACAATCTGTATGTTATGAATAATCTTCTGGAATACAGTAATATGTATGGATTAAATTTTTATTTGCACAATCATATTCAGAATTTTGAAAAAGAACTGCCTTCCGAAGGTTATTTCCTTGTGGGGGAAAGCAGTTTTACCAAAGTACTGGAAAAGTACGGAAAAGATTATCAGTTTGACTTATTGGAAGCCTATCAAAATAAGAATCGGGACGGTGAGCGAACGATACAACTTTATTTTTTCGCTCTTAAACTATCCCAAACAAGGTAAGCAATCAGGATAAGGTACATGCCGACAGCCAACCATTGCGGACCCTTGCCGAGCACCGGTAATCCCAATATTTTTTCTTCTTCACGCATAGATTTAATCGATTATTTTCAGAACTTCGTCAACAAAATAGTAAGTATCCGTATCTAAAAAACCTTTGGGCGGATTCCGATCATCCTTGCTTCTGCCCAAACGAACGATTACAATATTTTTGTCCGGCACAACGAGTATCCGTTGTCCGAGATGCCCCAACATACCGTAGAACTGCGGTTCATGCGTTTCGTCCACCCAGATGGAATAGCCGTATTTTTTAGGTTCTCCGGCAGCAAACGCCTCATCGTCAAGCCTTATCATTTGGTCGATAAAAGTCGTATCCAAAAGTTGAACGCCGTTCCAGCTGCCTTTTTGGAGCATGAGTTGTCCCAATTTTGCAAAATCACGAACATTGCTGTGTACGCAACAAAAAGATTTTTCTATGCCTCCGCTAATCGACCAAAGCGCGTCATGTTCCATTCCCATAGGTTGCCAAAATTCTTCCGACAAGTATTGCGCCAAACTTTTTCCGGTGGCACGCTTCAAAACAATAGCCAGCAACTGCGTACTGGCCGATGCATATTGATAATGACCTCCGGGATGCTCTTTGAACTTCAGTTTTAACATTTGTGCCGTTATGTTATCGCCATAATAGGCTTCCGTAGTCGGATTAAGGGGATAGTAATAATTTTCGTCCCAATCCAAGCCCGAACGCATAGCCGATAAATCACCGACAGTAGCCGAACGACCCAATGAATCGTTGAGAAATTCGGGGATGAAATCGGTCATGGGCTGGTCTAAACTTTTGATATAATGCTGTTTTATCGCCTTTCCTAAAAGCAAGGTGGTGATGGATTTAGCCATGGAAAAAGAATTGGTCGGCGTTTCGGCGGAATAATTTTCCCAGTATTCTTCATACAACAATTTACCGTCTTTTATGATGGCAAAACCTATGGTTTGAAAATCTTCCAATTCTTTTCTTAGGGTATCCGTAAGGCGAATTTGATTGTATTTTTCGTGTAATTCCCAAGCCTGAGGCTTTCCGGCATAGATGGTGTTATTGTCAAAATCGACATAGTCGTCAATACCGGCCGTTAAATGCCCTTTCAGATAAGTCTTGCTGAAAGCGCTTACGACATAGCCGTTTCCGGAAATATAAGCGGCCGCAATGCATAAAACAATGAGAATACTGAGTCCAAGCAG
This sequence comes from Candidatus Symbiothrix sp., assembly GCA_031290435.1. Taxonomy (GTDB): domain Bacteria; phylum Bacteroidota; class Bacteroidia; order Bacteroidales; family Azobacteroidaceae; genus Azobacteroides. The sequence continues at coordinate 8,462 of JAITNQ010000149.1, forward strand.
GATTTTTCCTAAAATACGAACTGTTTTTTTCATGTGAAAAGAAATGTGTTAATGTACCCCCCGACCCCCTGAAGGGGGAGTAAGGGTGTGCTGTTTTTCATCTGTTTAGGTGTGTATGTTTCATGCTGTAAAATTTTGCGTTGCTTTGTGGTACAGGCAAAAATCCAGCATCGTCATTGCCGCCATGGCTTCGACAATAGGAACCGCACGCGGAACCACACAAGCATCATGTCTTCCTTTGGCAAACAAGACAGTTTCAAGGCCTTGTTTGTTGACGGTCTGCTGTTCTTTCATCACGGTGGCGACAGGTTTGAACGCTACACGAAAGTAGATATCTTCACCATTGGAAATACCGCCTTGGATTCCTCCCGAATAATTTGTTCTGGAGGCAATTTTTCCTTCGTGATTCCGGTAAAGGCTGTCATTGATTTCAGAACCTTTGTACAGTACGCTTTGAAATCCCAAGCCATACTCAAATCCTTTTACCGCATTGATGCTTAGCATGGCATTTCCCAAAGCGGCGTGTAATTTTCCGAAAACAGGTTCGCCCAATCCGGTTGGCGCTCCTTTGCAGATGCAAGAAATAATACCGCCGATAGTGTCATTTTCTGCTTTCACTTCCCGTATGCGTTGCATCATTTTTTCGGCCACAATCCGGTCCGGACACCTGACCGGCGTAGACTCTATCTGGTCTAAATCTAATTCGAAATAGGGTGTGTTCAGCTGAATATCGCCGATTTGAGATGTATAGGCCCTTATCTCTATTTTTAATTTTTTAAGCGCTAATTTGGCAACGGCGCCCGCTACGACTCTCGCAACGGTTTCCCTTGCAGAGGAGCGGCCGCCGCCCCTGTGGTCACGGATTCCATATTTGGTTTGGTAGGTATAATCGGCGTGTGAAGGACGATAAACCTCTTTCAGATTGTCGTAATCCGAGGAATGTTGGTTGGTGTTGTGAACGGTAAAACCGATGGGAGCGCCGGTGGTTTTTCCTTCGAAGATACCGGACAAAAAAGCCACTTTATCCGCTTCTTTCCGGGAGGTCGTAATATCGGATTGTCCGGGTTTTCTTCTGTCCAATTCTCTCTGAATAAACGTCATATCCAAAGCAATACCTGCCGGACAGCCGTCAATTACGCCTCCAATGGCTTCGCCGTGTGATTCTCCGAAAGAAGTCAAGCGAAATAGATTGCCGAAAGTGTTCATTCGTGCATCCTTAACAACATCCGCCGCAAGCGTCGTGTCCGCCATCGCTATCGCAATGGTCGCAACTGCAACCGCCTTCATCGTTCAAGAGCGCCATTTCTTCATCAGTAGGCTCGTGAACGTCTATGATCTCCCCTTTGAAGTGCAAAGTTTCGCCTGCCAAGGGATGATTGAAATCCATGACAATAACATCGGTTTTCACTTCCAAAACGGAACCCATCATGCGATGACCGGACGAATCCATCATCGGGAGCGTTTGTCCTTCGGAAATTTTTTCTTCATCAAAAACGCCGTCTATTTCGAATATTTTTTTCGGTAATTCTACAACATTTTCTTCGATATACTCGCCATAAGCTTCTTCCGGCGTCAGGGTAAAGGAAAATTTATCACTCTTTTTCAAGCCTTCCACATTTTTTTCAAAGGCTTCAAGCATCATTCCCATCCCAAACACGAATGTGAGCGGATGTTCTTTCGTTGCACTTTCCATCAATTCTTCTTCTACCGTTAAATCGTAAGTCAACGATACCATTTTTTCATCAGAAATATTCATAAGTTTATTATTTTAAAATTAGCTGCAAAGATAAGGCTAAATATTGAAAATAAATAATTTTTTTTTAATCCGGGTAATTTTTTTTTTGAGATATGCGTGTTAATAATTCACAAAAAGAAAACAATTATCCACTTAATCCGTTAGATTAAAATATTACAATATTTGCCGCGATTAGGATAATATTACCCTGATAAAATAAAAAATACATTATATCATGACACACATTAAAATGAAGCATTTTCTGATGGTTTTGTGTTTGTGCATCTTTAGCATTTCACTTCAAGCACAAGATTTGATAGTAACCGGCGAAGGAGATTCGCTGAATTATAAAATAACGAAAGTCAAAAAAGACCCTATTTCCATGAAAGAAATTTATCCCCATTTCAGGCTTGCCTTGACGGGCGGTTGGAGTTATCTGACAGCACGCCTTTCCGACGACACTCCGGCTGAATTCAAAGATTATTCGAAAGAATTAAAATCCGGGTTCCATTATGATGTAGATTTTTCATACTATTTTGTGGAGCAGTTAGGCGTTGGTTTCAAATACCATGAATTTCTGTCAAGTAATAAAATGGACAATGTCTATGCGACCTATCCCGACGGTTCAACGGAATATGGCTCTATGAGCGATGATATCCGGATTAATTTTATCGGACCGTTTTTCAGTACAAGATTTTTCAATTCCACTAAAAAGAATTGTTTACTGATGGATTTAGGATTAGGT
>JAITNQ010000151.1 GCA_031290435.1 Candidatus Symbiothrix sp.
TAAATTCCCAACCACCATTCACATTTCCTTGTGTTAAAGATAAATATAGCGTAGCGAGTCCGGAAAGGAAGACTAGAATAAATAGCGCCGTTTTGGTGAATTTACGAATAAAAAGTCCGTAGAGTATGTTTGCGATATATTCAAAAAAAGGCGACCAGCAAGGAGCATCAAGTGTGTACATTTCTTTCCAGCCGCGAATGTCCATTGAGGGGGGAACCGGTATCAATAACATGCCAAGCAGTAGATAAAGCAGCATTTTCCAAACAGGTGTTTCGCCAATGAGCGGAAACACCGATGAAAAGCCAAAATAAAACAGGATGCCGCCAAGAATCGTTCCAAGTATAACCATCGGTTGAAGCCGGATAATTCGTCTCTTGATAAATGAAAAGAAGCTCATCTTCGTCCAACGGTCGTCATAAGCATAGCCTATCACAAATCCTGAAAGGACAAAAAAGAAATCTACCGCGAGATAACCATGACCAATAATATAAATGGAATCTTGGAAACCGTGAATTTCAAAAATATGAAAGATAAGCACCATGATGGCTGCTATTCCACGCAGCCCATAAAGAATTACAAAATGTGGCTTTGTATCAGCTAATCTAATCTTTTCCATTTTTCAAGTACTTCCATCTTACCTGTCAGCGTGCATATCTGCACAAATGCCCAATATACCCGCCGGCTTCAGCTTGGAAAGCGCCCTTAACGCCTATGATAAATTAACTATTCTGTATTTCTTGTCCATGATTATATATTTTTTCCTATTTCAAATGCTATTCTCAAATGTTCATTTTTTACTTTATCAAGTTCCAACGTACCACTAAGAATAATCATTTCCTTTCTTTCGAATCGTACGCCTAAACGGTCAACTAACATCGCGGTACGCATACTTTCCGCTATTCCGGTTTCTTTCAGAAAATCATCCGGATGTCCGGCAGTACATAACACAAGACCATAGTTGATTTTTTTCATTTGTGCTATTTCCTTTTCGAATTTCTGATGACCATAAGCATATCCAACCGAATAAACCCGGTCAAACCAACCTTTCAATTTTGCCGGGCAGTCAGACCACCACACCGGATAAAGGAAGATAACAGCATCGGCTTTTTCTATTTTTCGATGTTCGGCTATTACATCGTCCGGTATTGAAAGCGATGTATCCAATAAGCCTTCCCGTTCGTACTCGTCTTTTGTCATATCCGTACAAAAATTCATCTGATATAAGTCCGATATCTCAACCTCATGTCCGGAAGACTTCAAACCTGCAATCAAGCTTTTTAAGACTTGATAAGTGAAAGATTTTTCACTTGGATGTGCGTATACAATAAATAAGTTCATTTTATTTTCTATTTTTTTACTTAAAATTACTGCAAAGATACGTGTTTTATTTTTATTTACGGAAGAAATGACCCACTTTAACGAATATGTGGGAGTAGTATTTTTAAGGATTTAAAAATTATATTTCAACAAAGCAGCCATATCCGTCTTGTTTTTCCCTTCGATTTCTTCCAAACCCGAACCGATTATTTCCCTGTCGAAATAATGGGTATTGGCTATTTTTAGATAAAGCGTCATGCCGTCAAAAATTTTCCATTTGATTACCGAATACAGCCGGAAACCTTCCCCATAGTAATTGGGGAAAGAAAAGGCATAGAGAATGTTCTTCTCATAGATATTGATTCTTGTATTCCAATCACTTGCATGAAAATAAGCCAAAGCGCCATCAATTTGAAATCCGGATTTATTGCGAGAAAAGGAAAAGTTTTGCGTCAGCGACCATCCTGTTTGCGGAGTGTCGCCGCTTGGGTAAAGGTTGTAGTCCGCTTGCGTCTTTGTCCCGAAACCGTTCCTGTTTTTCAAATCAAGTTGATATCTCCAGCGGTGCTGATAATAAGGCAGCACAAAAGTTTCCCTTCCATCCGCCTGAATGCTGTTTTTGGATTTCTCCTTGTATTTGTAACGCAGGCTCATTTGGACTTGGTCGTTGCGTTTATAACTGATCTGAAGCAACCCGTCTGTGCCGGAAGACGGAGCATTGATGCCATATTTGAGCCAAGGAAAGCGGAAATAATCCATATAAGCCGACAGTTCCCATTTAGAGAACGGATAAAATTTGATGCCGGTGTAAAAGCCTGTTTCATTCTGAACCGTAGATGATTCCGAAAAAGATTCGCCATAAAAAGCATTGTAGTCGCGGGCATAATTGCGGTAGGAGAAAATCAAATCAACCGACGAGGCGGGATTGACCAATAAGTTGTTGACGGTTGCCCATTTCCCGTTTGCATCCCTTGCCGTTTCTCCTTGGAAGGAAATTTTTTTTGTCCGGTATCCGTAGTTGACTCCTGCATTGAAATGATTTTTCGCCCGCAGGTAGAACAGGTTATAGGCTTTTGGTTCCGGGTTGAGCATTTTTCCCCCGAAAGCATAATACACCGCAGTCAAGCCTAAGTTTACCGCTCCTGTCCGCCAGCGGATATGCGTTCCGCCCATGTTTATCTGCGCCGTTCTGCGTTTGTTGATGTCGTTGGGTATCCGGTTATAACCGTCTGTCTTGAAGGTATAGATATTCGAACTGTCGGCATTGGCGTCATGGTTCCGATGGGAATAGAACAGATTGATTTGCCAATCGTTGAATTTCAAAGCGCCGGCTAATCCGCGGAAAGCGCCGTTTTCATTCGTAGATACATGCCGTTTTATCCCAGAATTGTTTTGATTAATGCTGCCTACAAAAGAAGTTTTTCCCATCGAAAAGTTATTATTCATCACAAGGCCCTGTCCAAAGGAAAGCCGGTAATCGCCGACATGCAGATTTTCCAGTATACCTTGGTTTTTAATGTTCAGGTTGAAAGCGTAATAATCAAATCCTTTGTGGTTTTTATTCCAGAAGGCTTCGCCTGCATCTTTTTCTCCGCTGATTCCTATCTGAATCCAATCCTGGTACTGATAACCATAGCGGAATGATAGGTAGTAAGGTTCGCCCAAATAATATTTGTTGGGATGGGCTGCCACTTCCTCCTCCGTTGTTTTTTTGTAACCGGCTTTCTGCTGGATGGTATAATCGGAACGCAGCATGAACGTCTGTTTTGCATAGTGTCGCAGGTTTTGGGAACGTAAAACCTGTTGAACCGGTTTTATTTCGCCTACAAAAACAAAAGGCAACAGGTAGTTGAGTGTCCGGTAATCCAGGTTTTCCACATTTTTCAATTCGTAAATCTCTACCAAAGGGCCATATTTGTAAGTATAATACAACAGGTTTTCGATTTGGATATCCGTCAGGAATGGCAAACGTTCCTAATCTTTTTTAGTTACGGTTTGCAAGTCGAAAGGGTGTTCGCTCAGATAGGAGAGGTCTTCAAAAAGTTGCTCCAAATCACCGGCGTCAACATCTTCCGATTCGGCCAGTTCTTCTAAATATTGCATCCATTCCGAATTTTCCGGATTGATTTGTGCAGGCAGGTTAAAAGCCCAAAGTGCAAAAGAAAAAATGAATAACAAATGTTTCATGTGTAAAGACCTATCCCCCGGCCCCTCCCCACATGGGGAGGGGAGAGTGGGGTTTTCTTGCTTTGGGGTGTTTATTAAATATATCTGTTTCATGAGTAAAGAATTTTGGTTTAAAAATAATAATTGACGCCGATGGCGCTGGATAAACCCAGCACCGGATGAAGCAGGAATGCAGTTTCTATTTCCCAATGTAGACTGTTGTAAGACAGTCCGAAAGAAGGCGTTTGCGGGTTGTTTTGAAAGCCGCAGCGAACCGTAAATTGTTCGGCGATTTCATATTCAGCCCCGGCGCTTAAATGGAAATCGTTCCGGAAATCGCTATTTGCTTCCATTAAAACACAGAAAAAGGAGGTCAAGCGGTAACGAAAACCGCCGCAATACAAGGCAGGAACAGTTTTTGTCGTATGGAGCAGGTTTTCAGCAGCAAACGCCCATTCGAACGAACCGCCCGGCTGCCAATAAATTCCCAGACCGGCCGAATAGTCATTATTAGCCTGTTCTTCCAAAATTGAATATTCGTTCGAATAACCGAGGTTCACTCCCAATGATAAGCCGGAGGATAGTTTTTTCGCTAAGGAAAGTTGTCCCGAAAGCAATTGGTAATCTTCAAAACCGTAGGCAGACAGCCTGAACCCGGCATCAATAATGCGGTTAGGAAAGATTCCATAAAGACTTTTCGTACTCAGTTCTTTCATTCCAAAACGGCTGAAAACCGAAATACCGACTTGTTTTTGCACCTCAAAAGAGAGGAGGGCAGGATTCGATAAATCCCCCAAAGCTTTGACTTGGCCCAGAGACAAAGCGTTCACACCGGCCTCAAGCGTTTCGTCGGCCGGATAACTTGCACGGAAACAATGGATAAGCAAGATGATAAGGAAAATCCTTACTACTACAGGAAAAGAAATCTTCATAGTTGTTTTGGTTTAATAAATCTATATCTGTGTGCAAAGGTAATTATTTATTGAATAATTGCATAAGTTTTTAAAAAAAAGTTTACTTTTGCAAGTCGGAACAACAAATGAACGCTACCGAAAGATTATATATGCAAAAGCGAATGGTCATTTTATTGCTTTTGTTTTTGGGTTTGTTCAGCCTGAAAACAGCGGCGCAAGATACTTTTAAATCGAGTATCCCGGCCTATTCCATGGATGGAGAAGATACGTTGAAGTCTATGATAATTAATGATATATACGTATATCCACCTCAAACTTTTGTTAATTCCGATGATGCCAAATACCAAAAACTGATTCGGGATGTGAAAAAGACTTTGCCTTATGCGAAATTAGTTTACAACACGCTCATTGAAACTTACGAATATATGATGACTTTACCCTCTGAAAAAGAGCGGGAAGAGCACTTGAAGCGAATGGAAAAAGAATTGTTAGCGGAGTATAAACCGGTCTTGAAAAAAATGACGCTAAGTCAGGGGAAATTATTGATAAAACTGATAGATAGGGAATGTAACCAAAATTCTTATGATATTCTAAAAGCTTTCCTGGGTCCTTTTCGCGCCGGATTCTGGAATCTTTTTGCCGGAATGTTCGGTGCAAGCCTCAGGTCGAACTGGGACCCCGATGGAAAAGACGCCGCCACGGAACGGGTAGTGGAATTAATTGAAATGGGATTGTTGTAAAACTAAGTAACTCTTTCAGAAAGGTTTTACATACGGATATATATTTTTTAATGACTTAAATCCGTTCATATTCAATGAATGAAAACGGATAAGGATTTTTTTCATCGGCCGGAAAAGTTTCCCGGTTGAGTTCGCGCCAAGCCTGCCAATCAATCGGTGGAAAAAACACATCGGCGTCCGGAAAACCGGCATGGATTTTCGTGAGGTAAAGCCTGTCGGCAAAGGCTAAGGTTTGCGCATAAATTTGGGCGCCGCCTATGATAAAAACTTCGTTTTCATCAATCAATTTCAGCAAAGCGTAATCTAAAGAAGAATATACTTCTGCGCCTTCGATTTTTAAGTCTTTGTTACGGCTGATAATGATATTTCTGCGGTCGGGTAGGGGGCCTTTCGGCAAAGACTCAAAAGTTTTCCTGCCCATAATAACCGCATGACCGGAAGTGATTTCTTTAAAATGCTTCAAATCGGCGGGTAAACGGCAAAGCAACTTGTTACCTTCTCCGATTTCGCTGTTTTTGGCTATCGCTACTATAATTGATATAATCATACTGCAACTACCCCTTTTATATGTGGATGCGGGTTGTAGCCTTCCAATTCAAAATCTTCGTACCGGAAATCAAAGATATTTTTTACATCCGGATTCATTCTCATGACCGGCAAAGGACGAGGCTCGCGCGACAATTGCAAATTCACTTGTTCCAAATGGTTGCTATAAATATGTGCATCTCCGAGCGTGTGCACAAAATCGCCTTCCCGAAGACCTGTTACCTGCGCCATCATCTTCAGAAGCAATGCGTAGGAAGCAATATTGAAAGGAATACCCAAAAAAATATCCGCACTCCGCTGATACAGTTGCAGGGAAAGTTTTCCATCTGCAACATAAAACTGGAAAAAACAATGACAGGGAGGCAGTTTCATGTTCGGGATATCTCCTACATTCCAAGCGCTGACAATTATCCGGCGAGAATCCGGATGCTGCTTTATGGTATTCACCACTTCGCTTATCTGGTCAATATGGCCACCTGAATAATCCGGCCAAGAGCGCCATTGATAACCGTATATAGGGCCTAAATCGCCGTTTTCATCAGCCCATTCGTTCCAAATCCGGACGCCGTTTTCATTCAGATAGCCGGTATTCGTATCTCCTTTCAGGAACCAGAGTAACTCGTAAATGATGGATTTCAGATGAAGTTTTTTAGTGGTTAAGACCGGGAAACCTTCGGCCAGATTGAAACGCATCTGATGACCGAACACGCTTATAGTGCCCGTTCCTGTGCGGTCTTTTTTTACAATGCCTTCGGAAAGCGTCCTATTTAATAAATCTAAATACTGTTTCATGCTGAATCCGGATAATAACGACTGCAAAAGTAAATAAAAATTATGAGTTGCGCGAAAATTGCATCGTATATTTTTCCTGCAAAAGTTTGTTTCGATCGTTTTTTTGCCTGAATTTCAATGGAAAATGAAAAAAATCATTAATTTTTTTCTAAAAAACTTGCTTTTTCAGTAATTTAGTTTACCTTTGTCGAAACATTTGAGTTCTTTTAAGACAGTTTTATTTTCTTTTTCGAGTTTTTCTATTCGTTTTAAGTACTAAGTCTGTGATAATCCTCATTTGATTTTTAATCAATTTTTTATTTACATTTTATTATTTTTTTAAAAATGAACATTTTTATTGCAGGCTTGAGTTTCAAAGTAAATGACGCCGATTTAGCAAATCTTTTTGAAGAGTACGGATCTATTTCATCCGCTAAAGTGATTACCGACCGTCAATCCGGTAGGTCTAAAGGTTACGGTTTCGTAGAAATCGAAGATGAAGAAGCTGCCGCTAAGGCTATTTCCGAATTAAACGGAGCAGAGTATGACGGACGCACTATTTCCGTATCAGAAGCTAAACCGCGCGAAGAACGTCCAAGACGCGATTTCGGTGGTGGTGGTTACAACCGCAATAACGGCGGTGGTGGCTACAATCGCAACAGATACTAATTGAACTAAGTTTTTATGAGTTATGTCAACGGTCCGACTTTTTCGTCGGCCGTTTTCATAACTCATAATTTTTTTCCCTTTTCCCTCAAATGTAAGCGGCAATGTATAAAATCAGCAAACAGTTTTCTTTTTCCGCATCTCACGTGCTTAGTCTTTTAGGCGAAGACCATCCATGTGCAAGGATGCATGGGCATAACTATCTGATAACTATACATCTGAAATCAGAAACTTTGGATGAATACGGGTTTGTGAAAGATTATAAATCGCTGAAGATGGTGAAACGATTCATCGACGAAACGCTTGACCACCGTCACTTGAACGATATAATACCTGCGCATCCGACCTCCGAAAATATCGCTCGCTTTATCTATGACCGATTCAAACTTGAAATTCCGGAACTATATGCGGTCGAAGTGAGCGAAACGCCTAAAACTTCCTGCATCTATGAGCCTGAAAGTAAATGAAATATTCTATTCTCTACAAGGAGAAGGCGGCCGTCAGGGCGAAGCTTCCATCTTTATTCGATTAGTCGGCTGCAACCTGCAATGCGATTTTTGCGATACTGATTTTTCGGAAGGTAACAATATGACAATCCATGTCATACTCTCTCATATCCGGCAATACCCCTGTCAATGGATCGTCTGGACGGGAGGAGAACCCACTTTGCAATTGACCGACGAAATCTTGTCGTTTTTCAAAGAGAAAGGTTACCGGCAGGCCATCGAAAGCAATGGGCACAAAGCGCTATCCCCTCTGTTGGATTATACGGTTATCAGTCCGAAAGGAGATATGGATTATGCCCGGAGAATCAATCCAAAAGTGAATGAAATCCGCTTGCCTGTCCGAATGAACGGATTTATCCCTGCAATAACCTTCTTGCCCGAAGCGGATTACTATTTTCTGAGTCCTATTTTTACAGACGAAGCAAGCGCTACCCAAACCAATATCGACTATTGCGTAGATCAAGTTAAAGCGCAGCCCCAATGGCGGCTGAGTTTACAGATACATAAATTAATCGGAATTGCATAATGGATAGCTTTGAAGTAAATATATTGGGCTGTGGGTCGGCGCTTCCTACTACTCGGCATTTTCTGACATCCCAGGTGGTCAACCTGCGCGATAAACTGTATATGATTGATTGTGGGGAAGGTAGCCAGTTGCAGTTTCGTAATTTGAAACTGAAATTTCAGCGGCTCAATCATATTTTTATCTCACATTTGCATGGTGACCACTGTTTTGGTTTACCCGGATTGATTTCTACTTTGAGTATGCTGGGACGAACTGCCGACCTGTATATTCATGCACAACCGGATGCTGAAAAAGTATTCCAACCGCTGTTGGATTATTTCTGTAAGGAATTGAGTTATAAAGTTTTTTTCCATGCCTTTAATCCGTATAAAAGTGAATTGATTTTTGAAGACCGTACCCTGAAGGTTTCTTCCATTCCTTTAAAACACAGGGTGCCCAGCGCCGGATTTTTGTTTGAAGAAAAACCCAAAAGTCCGCATATTATCCGGGAAATGATAGATTTTCATAAAGTGCCTGTCAGTCAAATCGGCGCCATCAAAGAGGGAGCTGCATTTGTTACGTTGGCGGGAGAGACCATTCCTCATGCGGTTTTTACCCGTCCGGCAGAACCACCCTGCAAATATGCTTTTTGCTCTGATACTGCTTATTATGAAAAAATTATTCCGCTGATAGAGGCGGTGGATGTGCTTTACCACGAAGCAACCTTCAGTCATGCCGATATCGTGCGGGCCAAAGAAACCTATCATTCCTCAGCGCAGCAAGCGGCGCTGATTGCCCGGGCTGCAAAGGTGAAAAAATTAGTTATCGGGCATTTTTCTGCTCGTATCCTCAACGAAAATATCCTATTGGACGAAGCCCGGGAAATTTTCCCCGACACAATCTTGGCCAACGAAGGAATGAAATTGGCAATAGAACACGGATGACGCCGTGAGCGTAAACCAGTATTCCTTTAGTTGAGTGTTAATTAGTTGAGTGTTAAATCGACGGAGAAGAATACGGCGCCCTTGTTGCCGTAAGTCAAACGGCGTACATAGTCTACCCTCAGGAAATTGAAAATATGAGATAATCCTATGTGAGCTTCGATGTAGGGCTGTTTGCCGAGTACATTGACACTATTGTTAAAAACGAATAAATTCGGGTGCAAGTATGGATTATTGTCGGCTGATAAAGGCCCATAAATAGCTTTTATTCCCATATTTGTCCTAATTTTGCTTTTGGGAAGCACGAAGTTGACCGGCAACCGCTTGAATTGCAAGCCCAGATTCCCGGTAACATAACGGTCGGTCACAAATTCGTAAAATCGCATTAAATTGTAACTTTCCCCGTCGAAAATAAAACTCTGGTTTCCGGCAGGGATGAACAAAAGCGGGAAAGGCAGTCGGTTCCAAACTTTCCCCCCCGAAAATTTAATCCCCAATGACCCCCTGTCTGACGGAAAATTGAAGCGCTTGAATGCGCTCACATCGGTAATCTGATAATTGTAATCCGACCCGTATATGCCTTTTATGCCTGTCCGGTGATTCATTTCCAGTACCAAATCGGATGCTTGCAAGACCAAAGTTTTGTCGTGAAAACGGATGTATCTTTCCCCGGGGGCATAACGGAGCGAAACACCTAATTCCAAACTGGAAACAGCATTGATGATTGTTTCTATTCCTTGATTCACAGTACTGTATTCCAAATCTCCCACAGGCCGCTCCGACCAGTATTTGGCGCCTCCTTTTATAGCAAATCGATTTTTGAAGCGCTTTTCATAGTGCAAAGCGCCGACTTTCTTCCACGACATATTTTTTGCTCCGGCATGGTAAAAGGAAGAGAAAAAATCATCCCGTCTGTCGGCCAAAAGATCATAGCCCGGTAGATTTAGATCGGTTACATAAGTGATTTGAAGTTTGTGTTCCGGATGAAAGAAATAAGCAATCTCACCTCTGTATTTCAGCCGTTTATCGTGAACACCATAGGCTAAATAGCCTCCGGTTTTCCAGTGTTTGCCGAATGTTTGCGAGGTCTTTCCTCCGATTCGCAACCGGATTCCCTCGGTGGGGTTGTAACTGACCATTTGGGTTACAGGCCCCAGTTCCAATTTGTTTCCGACAATTCCTATCCGGTTGGTCAGCAGGAATGAAAGCATTTTCTCTGTGTTTCGGAAAGCCGGCGTCTGACTTGCAGTAAGCCGTAATCCCGGAAACTTCGTTTGGGAAAGCGTCAGCGGCTCAGGAGGGTAAGTATCCGCGGGTTGAAGGCTTTGTATTTCTATCCGGCTTATCATCAGGCTTTTTTCAATATCGTCTCCAAGGTAAAGCCGGATTTCTTTCCGTTCGGGAGTTTGGGTAAAAATCACTTCATGACCATTCCCTTGCTCTAAGCGGTAGTTCAATGTGAAAATGGCTTTCAACAATTTTAAATCCGCTTTGGATAGGTACAGATAACCTTCAAAGGATTCCTCTTTTTCATTTTTTGAGAAAAATGCAATTTCATAGCTGGGGATTCCCGCTGTTTCCACCATAGACGAGAGAAAATACCGGTATATGCGCATGGCATCCTTGCCTAAAGGGTTTTTAGCCTGCCGGAACAAAACTTCGCTCTTCGCTTCAAAAATATTGATTTCGCCTAAGTATTTGTCTAAGAAGGTTCGGATATTTTCCGTTTCAGCAGGGGAAAGCAAACTTGCTGCCTGAGAAAAATCTTCTCCTTTCTCCAAACGGGTCTGTTTTTCCGAAAGAAACAGGGTCATATCCAAATCCGAAGGCTTTTCTTCAATAGGCGATGCGTAATTAATCCAAGGTGTATAAGGATTGAATACATGCTTGTAAATAAACGGACTAATCTTTGCAAAAAGGTTGAATTGTTCCGTTAAGTATTGTTTATTGATTACAAAATCAATAGCGGTTTTTTGATACAGGTAATCTTTTGTTGGCTCATCAGTAAGATTTTGCGCAATCACTTGTTTGATGATGGAATCGGCGTCTTGCGTAAAAGGATAATACCTAAGTGCGTGCATATTCCATGCATTACGCTTAACGGCGCTGGGAAACTGCTGTGCATTTGCATGAAATACACCGGAAAAGAACAATATAATGATGAATATTCTACCAAACATTCTGCTAATTCTTCAAAAATTAATTATCTTTGCAAAAATAATGATAATTCGGTAAAAACTTTACGAATAATGTTTAAAAGAATTGCAACATTGGTTTTTTTCTGTTTGACCGTAGCGCTGATTTTTGCGGAAAATCCTGAAACACGTATAATTAATACTGGTGGGTTCAATCGTAAATATTTGCTTTATACACCTGAAAAAGAGAATTATAAGACTCCTGAAGGAATCATCGTATGCCTGCATGGATTTAGCCGGACTATGCAGGATTTTTTTAATGAATATAATTTTTCAGAGATAGCAGACTCTCTGAATTACATTGTTTTAGCGCCACAAGCTTTGCCGGAACAAGATAAAGCATTATTGGCCAATGCTGAACTGATAAATTTATTTACAAGCAACGATATTTCCCTTAATTCCGTTTGGGCCTGTGGTTTAGAGGTCAAAGCTTATTTACCGATACTCGGTATAAACATTCTTATATTGAACGGGGAACTGAATAAAAATGTGAATGATGTGGGTTTTATTACTTCAATCATCGACAATACGGTAAGTGAATTTGATTTGGATGGCCGGAATATTTTTGTTTTCGGAACATCCATGGGCGGTTATATGTCTTATCAATTTGCTTTGAAACAAGGAGATAAACTATCCGGTCTGATATCCGTCGCCGGTTCAATGGGACTGAAGATAAAAGCGGCGGAAAATCCGGTAAAAGTGCCGATTTGTGATTTTCACAGCTTGACGGATGAAGTAGTCCCTTATCTCGGTTCTCATACACAGTCCGGGCTTTGGGTTACTTTGGCCGAGGATAAAGGGAAAGTCATTGATTATTGGGTAAACAACAATATGGCCGGAAGTCCGGTTGTCGAAAACGTAGACTATTATCCGTCAACCAATGGCATTACCGTGGAGAAGATTACTTATCCGGCGGCTGATTATGAAGTAATTCACTACAAAATGAACGGTTCGAAGCACAGTTATTTTTTCAGTAAGGAAGCCGATTGTATGGATTACAAAGAAGAGGCCGTAAAATTTATCCAATCTCATGCATCGGGGCATCAGAACGGGATTCTCACTGCGCAACTTTCTGCCCCTTTCTTCTATCCCAATCCGGCACACGACCGGATTCACTTCGAAACGGAGACAGGAAATGTATTTGTCTATGACTTAACGGGAAAGGAAGTTTTTTCCAAAACATTCCGAGACGGACAATTAGATATATCTTTCCTTAAATCAGGAATTTATATTGTACATATTGACGCTATGGAGAAGACGCATGTCGGTAAACTTATTAAATTTTAAAAAAGAAGGATTAAACCGCAAAGCTCGCAAAGAATACGTAAGGGAGGCAATAAATATAAGGTGTATTAGCGCCACTGCTAATGATGAATTAGCAACACTGCTAATGATGAAGGAGATTTTTGGCGCCTACGAGGCAAAGTCCCCTTTAGAGTGGGGTGGCATAAATGAACTATATTATAAATAAAATAAACCATCCATTATTATACCCTTAACATTTTTTTGTTTGAACGCCAACGACTCGCATAATGATTTTTTTGTCCAATTTATTGTACGGAAACCAATTTTATCAGCGGCTTCAGTGTATATTATTTTGTTGTTGGTATTTCAATTTGTTAATTTCTGAATCGTAATAGCGATATAAATAATCGTAAATTACAAGTTCATGTTTGCGTTGCTGAGTGCGAAAAAATCGATTGAGCATCATATGAATATAACTACATAGCAAATCATTAAGCGATATGTATAACATTTTATTTCTTTCGTATTCTATAATTTTCTCTGCAATTTTTTCTATTTTTTCGGACTTCTGAAAAATTGGCAATAACAAAGAAACTTCATTGTTATTTATTTTAATTATCTTTTCTATTTCTTTTCTATTTTCTCGAAAATTTAAACTAAATTGTTTTTTAAAATTTCCTTCAATATGAAATTCTTTATAAAAATTATCTTTTAATAGATTAAGTAACGTTAATTTTTTCTCAAGAGAATAATTAAAAACAGTGAGTAATTCATCAATAGCACGTAAAGC
>JAITNQ010000075.1 GCA_031290435.1 Candidatus Symbiothrix sp.
TTATCGTCCTAACGACGCACGCTGGGAGGCTTTCTCAAGCTCAAACTGGCTGGATGAGGGCACCAACGATTACACAACGCAGACGACGCACGCAATATCCGTAAGCGGAGGCAGCGACAAAGTGCAATATTACGTGTCGGGCGGTTATTACACCAAAGGCGGTATCATTAAGTATGGCGCTGACGATTACAATCGCTACAATCTGCGTGCCAATCTGAACGCCCAACTGAATAATTATGTAGATCTGAATCTTATTGCAGGTTATGAAGGAAGTGTCACAACTCAATCGTCTTATGGCTCTACCAATGGCTCCACCTCTCTTTTGTCGTTATTGTACAACTCGCGCGGCAGGCAGTTGATATATTTGCCCGAAGAAGATACGAACTATGAAAATGATCCGTATAGCGCGGATTTACAGGTGAACGCCATTGATGTTATGAAGAACGGCGGACAGCGCAAAGCCATGAACGATAAGTATTCCGGCAAATTAGGATTGCATTTTCATGATTTTATCAAAGGACTGACTTTAGACCTGAACGCATCGCGCCGCGCCGATTACTATAATTATGAACGCGACGGACGGATGGTTATCAGCATGGGACGCAACGGCTTGGTTCGCGGTAGCGGCCCAGCCGGTTCGTATGGGGCAAACGGTCCCAACTTCGTTGAAAAGACAAAGAACTATGCGTATCAAGATAAATTGGAAGGCTTACTCAATTACAATATTAAAATAGACAATCACGCATTTCATGTCTTGCTCGGTGCTTCTTACGAACAGTATAACAAAGACCAGATTTCGGCGACGGCTCGAACCCTTATCTCCAACGACTTTTTCTCGCTTAATTATTATGACGCATCGCTGGCGACAAACTCGGTTCTGTCCGATTTGATACAACCGTGGAAGATGGCTTCGACTTTCGGCCGTTTGAACTATAACTATAACGATCGCTATCTGTTTGAGGCTAATTTCCGTTACGACGGTTCTTCGCGTCTGGCTCCGGATAAACGCTGGGAGTTGTTTCCTTCATTTGCAGGCGCATGGCGTTTGAGCGAAGAAGAATTTTTCAGTCCGGCAAAAGATTTTATCGACAACTTTAAAATACGCGCCGACTGGGGTAAACTCGGTAACAGTACCGTGCTTAACAGTCTGTATTACCCATATATCGGCGTGATTGAGAACAGTACGATAATGGGTAATGCGTCTTATTATCAGGCAGAGCTTGCTTCTCAGGATATCACTTGGGAAGTAGTGACGTCGACCGATATCGGTATCGACCTCGGACTGCTCAAAAATCGCCTTGACCTTACGGCAGACTATTATTGGAAGACGAACAGCAATATGTTGTCGAAAATAGAAGTATCTCACCTCGTTGGCGTTGGTATCCCTTATGTAAATATGGGCGAACTCAAGACATGGGGCTGGGAGGTTTCGTTGAATTGGCGCGATAAAATCGGCGACCTGTCCTATTCCGTAGGATTCAATATCGACGACAGCCAGAACAAACTTATGAAGTTCGGTGACAACGATTTGATCGTTACCGACAAATCGGTAGATCATTTGCAGGGCTATGCGCTGAATACAATCTGGGGTTATAAGACAAACGGTTTCTATTCGAGTCGCGACGAATATCTTGCTTATCAAGCGGCTCATCCCGGCTATGTTTCGTTTCGGGACGCTTATGTATCGGGCGGAGACGTCCGTTATGTCGCGCAAGGCAATCCCGACCATGCTATCGGTTCAGGCGCACAAACGGTAGAAGACCATGGCGACCTCGTTTACATGGGTACTACAAACGGACGTTATCTGTACGGTATTAACTTGAACGCTCAATATAAAGGCGTTGATTTCACCATGTTCTTTCAAGGCGTAGGCAAACGCTCGTTCTTCATTGATCCTTATACATTGTGTCCCCTGTATTACAGTTACGAGATGCCTTGGACTATCCACCGCGACTATTGGTCGGAAGACAATCCGGATGCGTACCTTGCAAGAGTAAATGGAAGCGACTCTCAGTTGTACAACTATTATTACTCCGACAAATGGGTTCAGAACGGCGCGTATATCCGTCTGAAAAACATCCAACTCGGATATACATTACCCATTTCAAAGAAAATAGTAGAATCGCTGCGTATTTACGTGGCAGGCACAGACGTTTGGGAATACAGTCATGTGCTCGACGCTTTCGACCCCGAAGCAGGCAATAATGTAGGCAGAAGCTACTATCCGTTCTTCAGAACATGGACGGTAGGCGTTAATTTAAACTTTTAATACAAAAGAGTATGAAAAAGACAATATTTTATAGTTTTATTATATTCTCGGCATTGCTCATCAGTTGTGATGATTTGCTGGACGTTATGCCCGGCTCGGATATGACCGACGAAAATTTCTGGAAATCGGAAAATGATTTGAAAGGGGCCTGCAATCGCATGTATCAACAATTTTCATCGGGCGGACACGATACCCGCGCCGACGACCAAGTGGCGAAAAGCCCCAATAACGTAAGTAATGGACAGCGTACTATTCAGGATGCCGACACAGCGGGCTGGAAAAATCCTTACGACAGGATATTCCTTGCAAATAACATTATTGAAAAAGCCTCTGCGGCAACAACTGTTGTGGCTGCCGTAAGAGACCGCTATATTGGAGAAGCGAAATTCTTCCGCGCATGGTATTATTTCAATCTTGTCTGCCAATACGGAGACGTTCCTTTGGTAACGAAAGTGTTTGCAAGCGGTCAAGACCCTGATCTGAAAATGGCGCGCACACCGCGCGAAGAGGTTATCAAGCAATGCTACGAAGACCTTAAATTCGCCGCCAACAGTTTACCTACCCGCGCTCAGTGGACATCAACCGACGAGTTCGACCGTCGTCGCGTTACCCGTTCTTCGGCTTTGGGTCTGCTGGTTCGTATCGCTTTGTATGAAGGCACTTATCAGAAATATCACAATCTGGGAGGCGATGCAAAGGCGCATCTCAAGGAAGCTATCGACGCTTTTGAACTGTTGAAAGGCGAAGGCCACGAACTCTATACGACAGGCGGAGTGATAACTGCTTACCAAGGTCTGTTCTTTGACGAAAACCAGGCTACGAACAAGGAAATACTGTTCGGCAAAGCCTACGGACCTAACGGAGGCAGCGGTACGGGTTATACGAATCACAATTACAGCGGCGATAATGAAGGCTCTTATGCCCTTACCCGCAAAATGATTGATATGTATCTCTATGCCGACGGCCTGCCGATTGAGAAGACATCGTTCAAAGTAGCCGATGAGACGTCGTTTAATAATGTTGCCGGTTTGGACGTTAGCGGCGCTTCGTTAGCCAATAACATGGGCGCGCGTGACCCGCGACTGCTTATGTCTGTCTGGACTATCAACGACGCGCTCGAATTTGACGCGACATACGGCTGGATGGCTCCGCAAGTGGGAAAAGGCAATTATCGCCCTTTCGATTCGCAACGTCCTTTCGCTTATCAACTCAAGAAACGGTTCAAAGGCTCTTTATGGGGCGCTTCTAAAGATTATACCGATATCATTCTTATTCGCTGGGGCGAGATGCTGATTGACTATGCCGAAGCGCTTTATGAATATAACGGTACAATAACGGACGCACAATTGGACGAAACGGTGAACGCGCTGCGCTCCCGTGCAGGCTTCAACGTGAAACTCACAAACGCTTTTGCTTCTGCCAACGGACTGAATTTGCTCGACGAGATACGGCGCGAAAGAACGGTCGAACTGATGGCTGAAAATCTGCGTTATGATGATCTGATGCGCTGGAAAACAGCCGAAACGGAACTCCCGAAAGCTATTCTCGGAGCAAAATACATTGCGGGAGACGCTTCTTCTACCGGCATAATCGAACCGGGTCGCCTGACCGACGCTTCGGGTATGGCTAACGGACAGTCGGTAATGAGCGGAACAATTCAGACGAATATCTATGTCATCGAATTTCCAAGTATGCGCAAATTCGATCCCGGACGAGATTATTTGTATCCCATACCGCAGTATGAAATTACACATTCCGACGGGAATATCATCCAGAATCCCAAATGGTAATGAACAAATTAGTAACTATTAAAGAAATGTTTAAGATGAAAAAAATATTTTATATATTGGCAGTGATGGGTTTGTTTATGACAACAAGCTGCGAAAAAGATAACATTTGGGGCGAAGGAGACCCGGCTTATGAACATATTTATTACGTCGGGTTCTATAAAAGCATCAAGTTCGATTATTATGTAACGTTCGAGATTGCGGCCAATGGAGCGTCTCAATGGCGTGAAGGCTCTACGACGGCTAACGGCACATGGCAGGCGACCGAACCTGCTAACGTGGCAGGCGTTCCGTTTGAATTTCATAGCGAACGTGTTCGTACTTACGATGCAGTATCCAAGTTTTGGGTGGTTGCAAACGGACTCTCGGTGGGCGGCGACTATACGCTGACACTTGAAGACGGTACAGCATTGTCGCCTGATGGTTCGGGCGTTTATTCGATCATATGGACTCAGGCAAAAAAAGGAGTAAAAAAGGTACTCGTTACCCGTAAATCTGCTGCTGTGGGCGATCTGAAATTCTATACGCTCAATCCTGCGTCTATCCTCAATACGAACGACCTTCCTACTACCGTTAACAACAAAACGGATGATTGCGAGGTTCGCGGATTGAGTCACGATATAATATTCGATAAAAGCGATTACACGAAACCCAATATCACCAATAGTACCGTGACGGTTTATTTCAGATAAAATTTTGGGGTTTTATAATTAAAGGCAACGGGGCTGGCGGGATTTTTCCTTTCAGCCTCGTTTTGTGTTTATTATCATAACTTTGTATTTGATTGGTACAAATTTGCAATCGCACTGCAAAATTACACTATTTTTTTTCTGAAATACAAACTGTAACCTTACCTGAAATCCGTAAATTTTCCGGCAACTTTATCATAAACCGGTGTTTCTACGCCGTTTTTTTTCGCCAAGTCTATCATAGCGAACAACAAGTCCCTTATTTCAGATTGATTCCCCTTTGCCATGTCTTTCTGCATGGACGCCGTGCTGTCGGGAGTAAGGGCGTCAAGCACTTTCAGATGCAATTCCACCTGATTCGCCGGAATCGGCAAACCTAACTTTCGGCCTATTTCCGTACTCTCTACAGACAAACCGGTAAAAGTATCACGCTCTTTTCCCTGTTTTTGCAAGGGACCCATCGGAATATCGTAATACGCACCAGTACATGCCATTGCAGAAATAAACGACCACTTGATAAAAGTGTCTCGGTTGATATCGTCCGAAAGAACCGTCTTTATGCCGCTATGCTGCAATTCGGCCTGAATGTTCTTCAATTCTGCTTCCATAATAGCCTGCCCCTTCCGGGCGCCGAACAGTAAACGGAAAACTTTCCCTGCCTGCGTCACTTCGCCGGGGCCGGAAACAAAACCAACGATATAGATACAGCCGCTGAGAACCGACGGGAGACCCGTCAACTGCGCTAATTTTTCGCCTGTACCGAAAACATTTAAAACGGGTATCACCAGCGTGTTTTCATGCGCTGCATTCCTGATAAGTCCGGCTATGCTTTCCAAGGAATACGCTTTCACACAAACGAAAATAACATCGGCCTTGTCTTTGTACGCTTCTGCCGTACAGGATTTTATTGGAATAGTCTGTTCGCCTTTCAGGGTAGACCGCAATTTCAGCCCCTGTTGGCGTAGGGCAGTCAGATGCTGCCCTCGGGCGATACAAGTAACATCTTTTCCGTCAAGCGCAAGAAACCCGGCAATACTTCCGCCTACGCCGCCTGTGCCTGCTATGAGGTATTTTCTTTTTTTCGCCAAGCGACATTCCATGATGCTGTGTCCCAAGCCTAAATGGTCGTGAATCGCGGCTATTTCCAATCCTGCCTCCCTGACACAACGTTCCATATCCCCGGAATAATACATCTTGCTGTTTCCATTGGCCATCGCTGTAAAATAAGGACTTATCTGTGTCAAACAATACGACGCCGTTTCGAAACGCTGCCTGTCCCAGAATGTTTCCATAATGTACAAACGGCTGTTTCCATCCATCGAAACGGCTGCGCGGGACAAAATGCCGACTATCTCCTTTTCGGAAAAACAATCAAGGAACTGGCTCATCCAGATGGCATCGAAACCGGTGGGGAAGGGAACGTTTTTGTCCAACAGGTTGGCTGCATGACCATGAATCCGGTCTCCGGCCGGCTGATTTTCTATGGCATCCTTCATCAATTCGATTTGCCGGGGCAAATCCATTACAGTCACAGCTACTTCCGGAGAATGATTTACGCATTTCACCGCCCATCGCCCGGTATTCCCGCCTACGTCTAATAAGGAAGCAGGCTGTTTACTGAATACAATTTCCAAAGCGGCATCAAAAGCATTGTCCGAATAGAAATGGTCGAATCCGAACCAACTGTCCCGTACCTCCGGAGGAAGTGAAGAAAGCCCTTCATAAATGGTAGGCCAATCGCCAAAAACTTTCAGACCTTCCGGTTTTCCGTTCAGCAAGGCTTCTTCAAGTTTGAACAGGCCAAGATAATTGACGTCGTGGTTGAAATCCATATTTACCCTGACCATCTTGTCGTTCTGTAGAAAATAACCGGCTTTGGCGATAAAAAACCGTCCGTCTTTCAACAAGACCGTCCCAATGGTCAACGAAGCTTCCAATAAAACCTGTACGGCATACAGGGATAAGCCTGTTTTTTCCGCTGTCTGCTCCAAAGTAAGTCCTTCTTTTTCTTTCGACAACAATTCAAGAATACCGAATTTCACCATCAACCGGGATACTTGGAAGACCACCGGCCCGAAAGCGATTTCTTGTGCCAGACGTTGTGCCTCTATAGCGTTTAAACGCTCTTTCCCGTATATTTCCTTTTGTGGAGAAGATAATTTCATGCGTGCTTTTTTATCAATTTCAAAATGACCGACAAAAGTAAACAAATTTGCTTGAAAAGGCAACTCATTAAATCCTTTTTGAATTATTCAGGCTAAAATATAACGGTAGGTTTAACAGGAATTTTTATTTTTGAATATTTTTCTAAAATGTCTTCCCAACTCTCTCTCAACTTGTTCAAAAGGCGGCAACTCTCTTATTTGTTCACCCATTGAGCCTATCCATCGGGCTTTGAATACAGGCAAAAGTTGTTCAAGGCGCTTTTCCAAATTATTGTGATTTAGTCTTTTGTGTTTTGCTTTTTCCTCAAATTCAATAAAATAATCGCTCATTTCCAAATTTTCAAATTCAGACAAATACCATAAATCATAAAAATCGCGTGGTTGTTGTCGAGATAATAATGAACGCATTTTTTCGGTCATAACTTCCGGCAATGAGTAACATCTTAATTGAGAATCAATAAGGTCAGAGTAAGTATCAAACAAAGATTTTGTTTCAGGGTCAAACATCAAAAGTTCGTCTTTTGAAATATCTACCTTTACACGTTTACCCACACCGCCTAATGCACCATTGTAAGAAATGTAAAAATTGATATTTCCTGTTGTGTGTTCGCCAAATTCCACGATTGACAATGCGATATTGGCTTCTTCTTTTACAAATTCAAATGAATCTTCAAAGGAAGTTTTTATTTCTTCGTTGGTTTTGGTTTTCAATAAAGTAAAATCTAAATCTTCAGAATGGCGGTAATCTTCAAAATAGAACTTTTTCAAAACTGTTCCACCCTTAAATACCAGAATATCAGATAATAATTCATTGTGAGCGATACCAATTAGAATCCACGAAAGAATATAATCCTTTTCTATTTGCGTATCCCTTACACCCTCTTTTCGAGCAATTTGTTGTATTTCAGCAGGTCTAATCATGTCAATATCGCTGTTTTAATAGTTTCAATATCAATATTTTGCTGAATATTCCAGCGCGAAAGAATTTTTCCTCCTTTTGGGGCTTCGGTATCGAGTACGGAAATAGACGCAGAGCGAAAATTATGTAATGTTTCAATAATCTGCGTTTTAATATTCAGTAATTCAAGCAGATAACCCAAACGTTTTATCACAACTTGCGAATCAAATTGCAAAGCGTATTTCAACAAAACATCAAATTTTATTTTCTCTTTTGCCATAAAAATGGCTTTGGCAATTTCAACAATTCCTCCCGCATAATCAGGCTTATAAAGGCAGTCAATAATGGTTTTTTCCAAATCGGAACACAACACGCGATTGAAACTGTCAATCCATGTTTTTTTGTAGCCAAAAAAATGCTTTTCGTTATGGTAAATGAATTGAAATTTCACGCTTTTTATCGTTGTTCCATTTGGCTTTATTTGCTTATTTACAACGATTTGTTCCTTTAATGAGGGCTGTGTAATAAGCTGGTGGATTTGCAACGCGGAATAGTAGCCAATATAATACTCTGTTCGCGCCAATGGTTCTGCCAACAAATGCCAATCGGGCATAAAAGTTTCGGAATCCTGCTCATAAGGGATTATGTAATATATGCCTTCACGAATCCGCATCAGAAGTCCACTTTCAACCATCATTGACAACTGTTGAGAGATTGATTTTTTAGAAAGTTTGGGAAACATTTGATACAGTTCTTTGAATTCAAACCAAATTTTCCCTTCTGTATTCAATTTCGTGAGCACTGTACTTGATAAAATCGTTATATTCTTATATTTTATATCCATTAAACTATATTTTTTATGGCTGTAAAGATATAAAATATAATTTACATTCTATGTTTTTTGTTCGAACATTGTATATTATTTTTGCAAAATTATCACTTTTCTCCACAAGAAAGGGGAGAAAGAAAGGCCTGCATCTCCCCCTTTATTGTGGAGAGGGGCCAGGGGAGAGGTTTGAAACGAATATGAATTATTCAAGCTAATTGCTTGGATGCAAATTCGTATAATATAATGGTAGGTTTAACAGGAATTTTTATTTTTCTTAATTTTACCCTTTTGTTTTAGATAAGCTGATTTTTAACATTCTTTTCCTCCTGAATCGCTGTTTTTTCCTTGTTTTTTTTGTTTTTTAAAAATCTTTGTGTAAATTTGCAGCCTGTAACGAGAGATAAAAGATATTTATTGATTAATGTTATTTGAGTATATTTACCAATAGCAATATCTATGATTATATAATTAATTATGAAACAGTATATTCTGGTATATAAACATTTTTCCGGGTTATCTTCCAATAAAGATAATAAGTGTATTTTTAACACTTATTATTTACATGTCTCGAATATTTTGTTACACACAACACACACACACAATAATATATACAATTTCGCGCGTATTTTTAAAAAATATTGCCTATGTACGAGCACGAATTATTTCCCCTATAAGAGAAATAATTCGTGCTTTTTGTATTCTTATCCGTCGTAAAAGGCGGATTGTATATAAAAAATGCGTATTGTTTGTAAAAAAACAATAATAATTCAACTTTTTAACAATTAAAAATTTTAAAAAAAACATGAAAAAAATTACTTTATTAGGCTTGTGCACTTTCTTTTTGTTAGGAAACATCGCTGCGACGACTTATTATGTAGATGCTTCACGTCCGGATGATACAGGTACCGGTACGACTTGGGCAAGCGCTTTTCAAACTATTGCAACTGCTTATGGTTTAGCGCAGTCAGGAGACTATGTATGGGTTAAAGCCGGAGATTATTCCACAGCGCAACTTACGACAAAAAACGGAGTTGCTATTTATGGCGGATTTTCCGGAACGGAAACAGCGCTTTCTCAAAGGGCAAAAGGCGCAAATCCTTGGGATTTTACCAATGCGACGATTGTTCGTCCGTTGGTAAATGCTACGACGAACAGAATCTTTGAGAGCGGAACAACTTCCGAATTTGTATTTGACGCAGCAACGACTATCATTGATGGTTTTACTTTTGATGGTATTTTGGCAGACGGAACAAAGACCGGTACTGCTATTCAGGCGATCCGTTACAATGCTACCACAGGAGGAATTACATTGCGTAACAGCATCATCCAAAACTGGTGTCAAGACTATGCCGCTGCATCCGACCATGGCGGAATACGCACTACGGGTCCCGATTGCGTGATAGAATATTGTTTGTTCCAAAATAATAAAGGTAAAAACGGCGGCGGCGTTTATATTGAACGCGGTACTTTGCGCAACAGTACAATTCGCAACAACCGTACACGGCTCGACGGTACGGCGCCTGCGGGTAACAATGCGACAGCCGGTAATGGCGGCGGCGTATTTGTTCTCACCGGCGGCAAAGTGTATGGCTGTCTGATTGAAAATAACGAAGCCTCTTATGGCGGCGGCGTATTTATGGGTAACAGCGCTACGGATTTATGCTACAATAATGTGATCATAAACAACCAAGTTTCAATGAACGGAGCAGGTATCGCATTTGACGAACGCAATGCAACGGGCGGAAAAGTGTACAACGTGACTGTTGTAGGCAATAAAACGACAGCAGCCGGTGGTGGCGGCGTGTATTTTGTGAAAAACAACAGCTTGTACAACTCAATCTTGTGTAACAACGGCGATGCTGCCGGTACGATAAATAATACCTCCCGTGGCAGTGAGGCTTTTCCCAGCGTTAAAAACAACATCTTAGAAACAGGCAATATTTTTCTCGGAGATAATGGAAACATCGCCTCCGACAGCGCAAGCGTTTTCAATGCAAATTATACGCTCAAGACTACTTCTCCCGCCCTCAATGCAGGATATGATGTTACACTTGATGGCTTATCGTTCGCCGGCGATGTTGATTATGCCGGAAACGCCCGTGTTCAAGACGGAACGATTGATATAGGCGCATACGAAGGCGTTTCTACAACCGCTATCCGTCCGGTGAAAACCGCTACATTTGGTCTTTATCCTTCCGTTGTGAAACGAGGCGAACCGGTAAACTTCACCAATCCGGTAGCCGGACTTACGGTGAAAATCGCAGATTTATCGGGACACACCATACAATCAGGCACGACAATCAATACCGCTCGCTTGACTCCGGGTCTCTACTTGGTTGAACTGAAAGCAGGCGCAACTCGTAGCGTAGTGAAATTATTAGTAAAATAAAATACATGCGGAAAATCATTTTATTAACATTTATTTTTAATTTGTTATTTATTCACTTGGGGATAGCGGCGATAACTACGCCCTATCCCACAGTGATAACACTGAAACAAATTAACGGCGCCGAAAAAGAACGGGTACGTTTGGCGCAAGCGCACAAGAAATACGATCGCCAACCGACCGGTTTCTATATTGAGAGCGGAAAAAGTGTGGTGGTGAATGTTGAAATCTTAACTCCGGCCATAGATGGCGCTATGCCGGTATTGACTATCGGAACCTTAGGTTTCAATGTAGATGGGCGCGTAAAAAATGAGATTCCACTCCAAACAGGTTTGAATACAATAACTTCCTCCCAACATTCGGGAGGACTTATTTATCTTAGCTTCATAACCAATGCAGCAAGAGACCCGAAAGGAGAGGCGCGAATCACTTTTACGGATGGCGGTGAACAGGTGCGGGTTCCGCGTTATATATATGGTGTAACGACGGATGCCGAATTTGTGGAAATGATGACCGAATACCCAACACCTGATGTACTCTTCCAGTCCGATTATTTCATAGCGGTTGCTACCAGAAATGCGGCTAACCAATATGCAAAACTCGTGGTTAAACAAAAGTGGATGGATGATATCCACACCTTGCTTGCCAATGAAGATACGATAAGCGGCTTGGATAATAATGATCCGAATCCGGTACATCATCGCCTGAAAGCCGGTGAAGTCCGGTTTTTACTGACGCAAAATACCAGTACCAGTCCACATGCCAATTCGGAAGGTTATACAGGTTATCCGTCGGCAAGCATACATCGCTATCTGACGCCTTTCAATACTTCCAACAACCTTCCATGGATGCTTGGACATGAATTGGGACATCAGCATCAACAGTCCGCTTATATGATTAATAAAGCGACCGAATCGACCGTAAATATCTATTCTTATGTAGAAGAACGATATTTTGAGGAAGCTACTTTTCCGGGATTTACTTACAACCGGACCAGTGCGGAACGATGGGCTACCACACAGAACACCTACCTGAAACTTCCGGTAGAAGAGCGCATTTACGATATAGATGACGCCGATATGGAAGCTATTGTTGGCTTTAACCGGGACGAACTTCGTTTTATGGTCTGGGAACAACTCTTCCTTTTGTTCGGCGACGATTTCTACAAAACGCTTCACCGGATCGTAAGAGAAGAAAAAGTATCCAGCGGCGGATCGGCCGACGACCGACGCTATTATCTGATTCTGAAAGCCTCTCAGGTATCCGGTTATGACCTTCGCGAATTTTTCAACCAATGGGGTATTCGCATATACGACGATACTGCCTTGAAAAACAAGCTGGCGGCTTATTTCAGCGCCGGATTGGCAAACGGTACAATTGTCGCTTTGCCCCAATCCATGGATGCGGTTATCGGGATTACCGGACAGCAACGGCCTGCATGGTCGCCGCTTCCGTTGCGGGGAATTACCTCGTCTGTTCCCGAAGAAGATTATTTTGACCGGAGCAATTGGACAATTACGACTTCCATCGCCGGCCCGGCCGACGCTACCGTTGGCGGAGAGAATCCGATGAATATCATTGATGGAGATTTTATTTCCGCTTTTGCTTTTGTAAAACCGGGAAGAAGCTATGGCGGCATAACCGTACCGGGCGATCATATTCCGTCATTTACCATTAACATGGGGAAGCAGGAAACTTTTAATTGCTTCAAATACAGACATCGTACAGCAAGTAATACGTCCGAATATCTCCGGGCGAGAAAAATTTCATTTTATGGAAAAAATGCCGAAGGAGACAGCTTTACACCGATAATAGAAAATGTTTTTATTGACCCCGTTGTCAATAAAGATGAAATCAAAGTCCTATTTTCATCTGTTTCTTACCAATACGTTCAGTTGGTAATCAATGAGTGGAATGTTGATAATGGGAGTACCATACAGGTTTCCGAATTTAACATCGGAAATTCCCAGCCGGAAATCGGAACGGGTATTTCTGAGAAACCCATGGCGGAAACCCCAATATCTGTGTATCCTAATCCCATACGAGTCGGACAACCGTTTTATGTTCGTAGCGGAAACGAATCGGATGTAAAAAATATTCAGCTATTCAATCTTTCGGGGCAGCCCGTCAAAACAATATCCGCTCCGGGTATTTATTTAGTCCGGACAAATACAGGCCGACAAACTGTGAAATTAATCGTAACACCGTAAGTATTTATAATCGAATAAATAGATTTAATATGAGAATTTTAACAAAAGCAAAAAATCGAAAACAGCGGAGTCTGGTATTGTCTCTCTGTTTTCTCTGCGGGGTGTTTTCAGTGTACGCACAGGACTCCCCAACAGTAGCCGATACGCTTAATCGGACCCGCTTGCAATCGGTTTCCTCTGTTTCGGGAGACAGATTATTGCACCGTCCCGTTTTCCAAATGGAATCGTTTCTGGATGGTACTTTGCCCGGTTTATACGTAAATATGTCGCAGGGTTATCCTACCAACCAATTGGTATTGAGCCTTCGCGGGAGAAGTTTGTTGATTGTGGTCGACGGCGTACCGCGCTCCGATGCCAATATCCCGGCCAGCCAAATCGAATCGGTCTCTGTCATTAAAGACGGATTGGGTTTGTCTACGATGGGTACGACAGGTGGAAACGGCATCCTGTATATCAAGACCAAACGAGGCGGACTGTCTACTATGAAAATAGACTTTACGGCTCAATACGCCAATGCTTCACAAGTCTTTCGTCCTGAGTTTCTGGGCGCTTACGACTATGCCAAACTCTTGAATGAAGGCTTGGTAAATGACGGCAAAACGGCGATGTATTCGCAACGTGACCTGGATTTGTATCAGTCGGGCGCAAGCCCCTATACCCATCCGGATGTAGACTGGTATGACGTCTTGATGCGCAACAACGCACCCATTCAGCAATACAACTTGAATATGTCGGGCGGAAACGAAAATGCCCGTTATTTCATCGACCTGAATATGTATGACCAGAAAGGTTTTCTGAAACAAGACAAATCTCTCAATGCTTACGATACGCAGGAAACTTTCAAAAAATACTCCCTCCGTACCAATATTGATATTCAATTTACAGAGAATACTTTGTTGAGAGCGGATATTTTCGGACAAATGTTCCGGGAAAATACGCCGGGAAACGCCATGATGGGCAGCATCTACAAATCCCTTCATTCTACTCCCAACAGCGCTTATCCGATCACCAATCCGGTGGCAGACCTGAAACGAAACGACACGCCGATGAAATCCTACGGAGGTAATCTTACGTATAGCAATAACCTCTATGCACAAGTCATGGAATCGGGTTATATAATGTATCCCAAAACGGATTTCAATTTCGATGTAAATTTGACGCATAAATTTAACGGAGACTTGAAAGGGCTGTATGCGAGTGTTTTATATTCTTACAATTCTACCTACAGGGAAACGCTTGCTAAAACCAAAGGATTCGATGTCTGGTGGTACAGGGGAGAACCCGGTGTAATGGACGAAGAGACGCTTTCCAATCCTGCCAACTTTACCCAAATCCTGACAGGCACGGAACCGATCAAATCGACTGATTATAATCGTCAGAACCGTTTGCAATATGCAGAATTGGCAGTAGGATATGATTTTGCTATCGACAAACATACTTCCAAAACCAAGGTGCTGTATTCGGGAAACGAATATATTACCCAGGGAACCAATTTCCCGACCATCAAACAAGGCCTTTCTCTGCGGTCGGAATACGACTACGACCAACGTTTTCTGGCGGAAGTGTCTATCTCGGCAATGAGTTTGAATACCTTGAAGCCCGGCCATCAATGGGGAATCTTCCCTGCTGCCGGTTTGGGCTGGAATCTGGTGAAAGAAGATTTCCTTGCCGAATCCGTTTTCGATGCCTTGAAATTGCGGACAACTTACGGTATCAACGGTAGCGATGGATCCGGCGCTTACTATCGGAGCGGAACGGGAACCATGACCAATTACTATTACAACTACCTGAAATATTACGGTTCCGGCGGAAGTATTTATCTGGGAGGACTATCTTCCGCGCAACAGACCTTGATAGAGGCGGTTCTTTCCAACACTCCTAAATGGGAAACCATCAAACGTTTCACGGTGGGCGTGGATTTGGAAGCTTTCAACCGGACTTTAACGGCTACGGTGGAGTTTTTCAATAATAACTATTGCGACATGTTTGCGCTCGGCGCCAAAGGCTCTAACGGACTTTACGGCATTGCGCTCCCGAACGAAAATATGGGCGCTTACCGTCAAAATGGTCTGGAATTGGATCTGGGCTATAACAACAAATTCGGTGATCTGCTTGTGAATGCATCCATAGGGGCTACTTTCTATAAAACCAAGGTATTGGTAAACGGTGAAAGCGTCTATCCCGAATCGTATATGCAGTGGGTAGGAAGGTCGACCTATCAGATTTTCGGTTATGTATCCGAAGGCCTCTTCCAGACACAGGATGAAATAGACCAATATGTTGCCAATTACACCATCGACGGCGGTTATATCCCACAGAGGGGCGACTTGAAATACAAAGACCTGAACGGAGACCATATCATTGATGGAAGAGATATTCAGGCAATTGGCACCGATGCTCCCCGTATTGAATACGGAATCTTTCTGGGCGCCGAATGGAAAGGTCTGGGCTTTAACATGCAATGGTCGGGCTTAGCCAACAGGGATATTATCCTGCAGGATATGCCTTTCGGCATCAACTCGGAAGGCGGCTACGGACAAGCCTTGAAAGAACATTTGGACCGCTGGACGCCGGAAAATACGAATGCCCGTTATCCCAGGGTATCTGCGGTAACAAATATTTATAATGAAAGAACTTCTACATTCTGGCTGAAAGATGCCGACTACTTGCGTCTGAAAAATGTGGAAGTATCCTATACTTTACCGAAAGCATGGACATCGGCCATCCGTTTTGGCAGTGTCAAACTGTTTGCCAACGGGTACAATTTGCTCACCATCTCCGGAATTAAAGACCGTGACCCGGAATTGTTGTATTTCATGTCCGGTACGAGTACCGGTATTGTTCCCAATAACAAGGCGTATAATTTCGGGATAAATGTTCAATTTTAATACAAGAGAAATATGAAAAATATATTTTATAAATTAATAGCAGCCGGCTGCCTGATACAAGTTTTGCTTTTGACGCCTGCTTGTAATGGCTTTGAGCCGGAACCTTTGAACTGGAATACGGAAGACCGGGTTTTGAATCCGGCAGACTCTACGGCAAACAGCGGCATGAAAGGTATTTTTAACGCTATTTACCTCTCCTTGCCTACTTTACACAACCGTTTACAAAATTCGTACTTAGATGCGGCGACCGACGATGGCGTAGCGACCAAGGACCAGGGCGGAAGCGGTAGTTTGGAAAATTATCGCAACGGATTGTTGTCGCCGGGAAATATTGACTATTTGGATGGTAATGCATGGGACAGAAACTATACCGGTATTCGCCGGGCGAATCTTTTCTTGCGGTCGATTCAAGGATATCCGGCTTCTACGCAGTTGCCTGCCGAACGGATTGTTCAGATGAAAGCGGAAGCCCGTTTGTTGCGTGCTTATTATTACATTGAATTAATCAAACGTTGGGGTGGTGTTCCCTTGTTGGGCGATCAGGTTCTCGGATCGGAAAGTGATGCCAATATTCCCCGCAGCCCGCTTGAAGAATGTGTTGAATATATCCTGAGCGAAATCAGTCCGAATACCGGCAAATATCCTCAGACTTGTTATTATGACCTGCATATAGCTCAATCCGGCAAAGAAGTGGATGAACCCGAATACGGACGTGTAAATCAAGGTGTGGCATTGGCCCTGATTTCCCGCATGAAGCTGTATCTGGCAAGTCCCTTGTATGACGACGCTTCTCCATTGGTAGGCTATAAGATCGGCGACCCAAACAAGTGGAAAGATGCTGCGGATGCGGCAAAAGCGCTCATTGACCTGGATGTCTATGCCTTGGCGACAGATCCGGTTAAGCAATTCGCCATGAACAGTACGGATTTCCCGAACAAGGAAATGATTTTCCTGAAAGAAATGGCTTCCAATTCGTCGATAGAAACACAAAATAGCCCGGTAGGCTATTTCTATGGTAGCGCAACGGCCGGTAACGCCATTATCGCTTCGCAAGGCTCTACCAGTCCCAGTCAGAATTTGGTAGACGCTTTCCTTACATTAGACGGCAAGACGATTGATGACCCTACTTCGGAATACAATGAGCAGGCACCTTACGCCAATCGGGATCCGCGCTTGGCCCGTACGGTTTTCATCAACGGAACCATGTGGCTGAAAAGAGCTGTGCAAACTTTCGACGGCGGTTTGGACAGGAGTCTACAGCCGAATATGTCTTATACGCAAACCGGTTATTACCTGCGGAAATTTTTGGGTGATAATGCAAATACGGATACTTATACGGCGCTGAATCACCACGTCCAACTGATTCGTTATGCCGAAATTCTCTTGAATTATGCGGAAGCGTTGAATGAATATGCTCCTTCTCAAAAAAATGAAATCGAAGCCGGAATCATCGCCTTGCGGAAAAGAGCGGGCATCAAAGCAGGCAGCGACAGCCGTTACGGATTGCCGACCGACTACTCCCAAGCGGAAATGCGGAAAATTATCCACAACGAACGCCGGATAGAATTGGCTTATGAAGACCATCGTTTTTGGGATATTCGCCGTTGGAAAATCGCCGACCAGGAAGAAGCTGTTATGCTTCAACCGGTGAGAGGAGTGAATATCATCAAACAAGAAGACGGCGCTTACCGCTACGAGTACGGCTCGGTGCGTCGTTCTACTTTCTCTCGCCAAATGTATTGGTATCCAATCCCCAGAGGAGAAATGCAAGGTAACAATAAGTTGGTTCAAAATCCGGGTTGGAACTATTAATTCTTTAATATTCAGTTATATGAAAAATAGCATAATATTTTTATTTTTATTGATGCCGTTTGGTTTATTTGCTCAAACCACGGTACGGGGTGTCGTAACGGATACTAAAGGAGAGTCTTTGATTGGCGCATCCGTAGTAGAGGTGGCTAATCTGTCCAATGGCGCATCTACCGGAATGAACGGCGAATTTACCTTGACATTAAAAACCGCTGCTGCTAAAATCAAAGTGAGTTATCTTGGATTTAAGACCTTGACGCTTACTCCGACAAGCGGTAATATGTCCATTCAATTGGAAGAAGATGAAACAATGCTTCAGGAAGTTGAAATAGTCAGGATGGGATTCGGTACCAAATCGCGAATGTCTAACGTGGCTGCCATCAGCCAGATCAATGCTTCGCAAATCAGAGCGATACCCACCACTTCCATTCAGAATGCACTGGCAGGCCGTTTGCCCGGTTTGTTCCAGTTGCAAGGCAGCGGTCAGCCGGGTGACGATGCCGCCGAGTTGTTTATCCGCGGTATTGGAACTTTTGCCACTGATGTGGATTTAGGCCCTCTGATTCTGATTGATGATATAGAATCGGATAGATCGACTTTGTCCCGCTTGTCGCCCAATGACATCGAAGACATCAGCATTTTGAAGGATGCCGGTAGTACCGCTATTTTTGGTATCAAAGGCGCTAATGGTGTTATCCTGATTACGACCCGCCGGGGAAAAGAAGGGAAACCGAGACTCACGTTCCGTGCAGATATCGGATTTCAACAACCGACTTATACCAATCAATTTCTCAATTCTTACGAAAGTTTGTCTTTGTTGAAAGAATTGCATCTGAACGAGGGCAATACTACCGCTTTGGGCGCTGAACGCTATTATAGCGACTCGGCTTTGGAACACTATCGACTGCAAGACGATCCGTACCGCTATCCTGATGTGGACTGGTACAATTTGGTTTACAAAAAATCCTCTTTGCAACAGCAATATACGGCAGACGTGCAAGGTGGTACGGAAAAAGTCAAGTATTTTATTTCTTTGTCTTACATAGACCAGGGCGGTTTGTTTAAAGATTTGCCCAAACAGGAAAATTTTGACAACGATTATTACCTGAAACGTTATAATGTCCGTTCCAACTTCGATATTAAAGTAACCAAGGATTTCTTAGTGAAATTGAATGCCAATGCGGTTCTGTCGGAAATCAACGAGCCGAACATGCCGAATACGAGAGTCGGCGATACAAATTTCTTCAAACGCATCTTGGGTGGCGCTATTGCCCCCTATCATTATCCGGCTTACAATCCCGACGGCAGTTTCGGCGGTTATACGGGAACAGCTATCAATCCTTTGGCCTTGTTGGCCTATGGCGGTTACAAACGCCAGTTCCGGAACAACCTGAACGGAAATATTACCTTGGAACACAAATTGGATTTTATTACCGAAGGCTTGAAAGCCAGGGGTGTGATGGCTTTGACCAATAACTGGGGCTGGCGCAGGGAACTTACCCGGAGTGAAGTGCTGGATTACTCTTATGATACAGAAACCGAAAAATACATACCGGTAATCACCAACCAGTATCTATTGCCGCTGCTGGGCGCCTCACACTATAATTATGCCCCGTTTACGCAAATCAATAGCCGTATAGACCTTGCGTATTACAGGCGGATCGGCGCTCATGGCATCGACGCTCTGTTGCTGGGTAACTGGTATACCAAGCGGGAAGGCTCCGGTAACCAACGGAATTCCATCAGTTATTCGGGACGTATCGGTTATGACTATGATACCCGATACATTCTTGAGCTGAGTGGTACGTACAATGGTTCCGATGCCTTTATGAAAGACAACCGTTACGATTTTTTCCCGGCAGTTTCGTTGGGATGGAATTTAGCGTCGGAGCCTTACCTCGAAAATTTTATGGGCGCTGCAAAAATCAATACCCTCAAATTGAGAGGTTCATTCGGATATAGTGGCTCCGATCAAATGCCCGGGAATAAATATGCTTACGAAGAGAGTTACGACCGGGTAATGAACTATTATTTTGGCGAAACAGCCACTGGAATAGACGCTTGGGCTTTGATTATGTATCCGAATCCGAAAGTAAAATGGGAAACCGACCGTAAATTGGATTTGGGTGTTGACCTCCGGCTTTTCAATGACCGCTTCGCTGCTTCAGTAGACTATTTCTTTAATAAACGGTCGGATATTCTGGCGCAACGGGCCGGTATCGTGTATTATGCCGGTTACCTGAACGTATTTTACCAGGATCACCTCCAGAATTTGCTGCCGCCGATGAACCTCGGACGCACCGAAAACAAAGGATGGGACGGTGAATTATCCTGGCGGGATCAAATCAATAAAGATTTAAGCTATTACGTAAGGGGCACTTTTTCGCACGCTGAAAACAAAATCATTGATATGGACGAAGCGCCCAGCGAGTATGCGTTGAGCATGCAAACCGGCCGTCCGATCGGTACTATCTTCGGTTATGTAGCTGATGGCTTTTACAATTCACAGGAGGAAATTAAGGCAGGGCCTTACAATCACAACCGTGACGTTAAACCCGGTGACTTGAAATACAAGGATATCAGCGGACCTAACGGCGCCCCCGACGGTATTATCAATGACTACGACCGGGTAGCCATCGGAAACACGGTTCCTGATGTCACTTATGGTATCTCGTTAGGCTTTTCCTACAAAAATTTCGATTTCTCTACCTTGTTCCAAGGTGCGACAGGCGCTTCTATCAATATTGAAAATATGTTGCGTTTGGCCAGCGGATCCAATACCATTACCGGTAGCGAAGGTCGTCCGATGCCGATTCACCAAGGCAGGTGGACTTACTACGATACCGAAGGTAATCTTATCTCCGATCCCGTTCAATTGGCGGAAATGAATAAAAATGCTTCTTATCCGAGACTTGCGGCGGACAATGGTTTGAATAACGCCGTTTCTACTTTTTGGCAACGTTCTGCCGACTATTTGCGCTGGAAAAACATCGAAATCGGATACAATCTTCCGGAAGCGTGGTTCGCTTCCAAATTCGGTATCAGCAGCGTGCGGCTTTATTTTACTGCTCAGAACTTGTACACATGGTCCGGTTTGAAAGAATATCAGGTTGACCCTGAAAGTACCAAAAGCGGTTTACTTACTTATCCGCAACAAAGAGTGTATAATTTTGGCTGTCAAATTTCTTTTTAAAAATCAACATATATGAAACATATAATTTATGTCCTTTTATTTGTCCTCTGCCTTTGGGGTAGTAGTAGTTGTACGGAAACCTCCGAAAGTTTCTTAGAAAATAAATCGGAAAATACTACGCTGGATCAGATTTTTTCCGATAGTTTGTCGACTATCAAATTTCATACGACGATCTATTGGAAAATTCCGGCGGTAATTATGGGACCTCATGAATCTACACAAGGATTTTTCCTTCAGCAATTCAGGGACTTTGACTCAGCGACGGATAATGCCCGCCAGACCAATAATAGCAGGAAAGAGTTCGCTCCGGCGTTTACCAAAGGGGATTTTACCCAAAACGGTATCAACGCCTATTACAAACTTTTCTTAGAGCCTTGGCAGGAAATGTATCAATGTATCCGGGTATGTAACCAATTCATGGAAAATTGCGATAGAGCGCCGCTTACACAGGCGAAAAAAGACGGATTGAGAGCGGAAGCCCGTTTTCTTCGGGCATTCTATTATTTCCATTTGTTGCGCAATTTCGGCGGTGTTCCGCTGATTGAAAACGGTATGCTGGACCCGTTCCAAAATCATGAAATTCCTCGCTCAACTTTTGGAGAAACGGTCGAATTTATTGCTTCCGAATTAAACTGGTCGATCGATAATCTTCCGGAAGTACAAAACGGTAATAATTACGGTCGCGCTACGAAAGGCGCTGCATTGGGCTTATTGTGTAAATTGTATCTGTATGCGGCAAGCCCCTTGTACAACGGAGAAAATGTCGGTACGGGCGACAAACGCCTCCTGACCGGTTACGACAGTTATGATCGCAATCGCTGGCAAATAACCGCCGAGACATTGAAAACAATGATCGATTACAGCGAAAGTAACGGATATTACGAATTAATCGTTGATAATGCCCGGCCGGGATACGGTTTTTATCGGGCGACTACCGAACGGTTTAATAAAGAAAGGGTGTGGTTTTGGATAACGAGCACTGGTTATGGTTTTCCGGCAATACAACTATTACCTCCCACCAGAGCGGGAAATGCTGTTGTTACGCCGTATCACGATCTGACGGTGGCTTTCCCGAAGAAAGACGGAACGCCTGTTGACGAAGAGGATATCGCTTATCAGGATGACCCTTATGCGAACAGGGATCCTCGTTTCTATTTTACTTTCCTGTACAATGAAGCGAAATGGTCGAGAACTTCCGGTGGGATAGAGGAACCGATATATACCTATAGAGGCGCTACCTCCGACGGTATTTTTACCGGCGGAACCAATACCGGTTATTATTTCCGGAAAAACTGTATAGAGAAAAAAATCGGATCGGATACGGGTAGTTCGGCTGCCGGACATGGGATCAGTTTTATCCGCTACGCCGATATCCTGCTGATGTACGCCGAAGCGCTTACAGAATTGGATGTCAACGGAAACCGGGCAACCATAGAAGAACAATTGTTTAAAATCCGCGCAAGGGCAGGCATCGACGCCGGCGCTAACGGACGCTACGGAATCCCCTCCAATTTGGACAAGGACGAAATGATTGATCTTATACTCAACGAAAGACGGGTTGAATTTGTTTGTGAAGCCGGAAACCGCTTCTGGGATTTGAAACGCCGGAAACTGTTCGAACAACTGAACGAGAAATGGACCAATGCTGCCGTTTGGGAAAAAATCGGAGAAGGCGACAATGGTGAAATGTATTACACCTGGTCGAAACAACCGGTGGAACAGCATTATTTCGATGTACCGAGAATGTATCAACTGCCTATTCCTCAATTGGAAGTAGATGCTTCTCGCGGTTCTTTGATTCAAAACCCCGGTTGGTAATAATTATTTAATGCTAATTATAGAAAATTTATGAAGAAAAATATAATTTTTTTATTTTCCGCCCTTTGTGTTGTCCTTGCATGCCTTTTCACAAACGCTTGTAAAGATACCCTCTATGAGGTGGATGATTCGTTTTACAACGGTAAAAAAATTACCGTGAAAAATCCTTTGGTTAACGATACATTGTTTATCGAACAGTTTGCTACGGATTTATTGATGATACAGGAAGTATCGGATTCGACCATTGCATTCGATTCGAGGTCGTTTATTTACAAGGTAGAGCACGACAGTATTTTGGCAATTGATGAAGAAGGAAACCTGAATCCTGTTTCTCCGGGAATTACGCGCGTGGATATTGTGTTTCGCTCCAATGCTTCTTTGAACCTGTCAATCATAGTGAAAGTTTGGAAAGATTACCATTCGGTAGAAAAAATACAAGTGCCGGGGTTCGTTAAAAACATTCTGATTGAAAAAGACTATACCACGGAAATCGGTTCTGCTATCTTGGTATGGCCGGGTCATGCCGACAACAAAAAGCTCCATTTCAGTTACACCGATGCTGCTTCTTCTTCGTATGCTACGCTTACGGACGAAGGCGTGATCACCGGTTTGTCTACCGGTATTGTGAATATTATCGTCGTTTCGGACGACAATCCGGCAGTAACGGCTGAGTTTCAAATGGAAGTGGTAAATGAAATCTTGGTTACATCGGTTAATGTGCATGCCAAATTGAATAACTTAACCATTGGCTTAGGTGAAAACATTGATTTGAATGCAGTTACCTCGGTTACTCCTGCTTCTGTAAATGAAAATAACAGGAAGCTCAGCTACACCCTTGTAGATGGCGCCAATGTAGTCAGTCTGGATGAAGAAACCGGTAGGATCAGCGCCATTGGAGAAGGTACGGCTACCTTGCGGGCAACTTCCAAGTACGGTCTTTACAACGAGTTTGTATTGAATGTTAACCCCGCATTGAAAGACCTGACACGGTCGCTTTGGTCGGTGGCAACCCATACCGGAACGGGATACACCCATGTTACGGACGGTACAACCGGTAAGCCGGAGGATATGTTCGACGGTTTGGCAACTACTTTCCTGTCATTGGTGAAACCGGGTAAGGCTTATAGTCCTATTCCTACACAACCGGCCGACGTCATTCCGTATTTTGACGTGGATTTGAAAGGCCTGCAAACTTTCAAAAGCCTTGTCTGGCAGCACCGTTCCGCCAATACATACGCCTACTTGCGTGCGTGGGGCATTGACCTCGACGGGAGTCTTGATGGAATAAACTGGGAGAACATCGCAACCGATTTGAGAATTCCTACCGTGGGAATCGTTCCGCCTGATGCGCTGAACGTCAATCAAGCCGACCCGAATGTCTATCACATCAATCTCTCCGCAGAACAAACCTACCGTTATGTAAGGGTAAAACTGACAAAATGGTCGGATAATAGCGGCGGTGCAAAAAGTGGCAGCACCATGCAGATTGCCGAATTTGGTCTGGGGAAAGAATAAACCTCACGGCAATGCATATCTAAAAAAGTTGTAGAGACGGGGTGCGCTCCGTCTCTACTTCTCTTTTTTCTGCCTTGGGTTTGTTCCGAAATTGTATTACCTTTGTATAAGGAGAAAGTTTTTTTACACCTAATTTTAAATTTCAGTACACATGAAACAGACATGTTTAATAAACACCCAAGAGTATGAAAACCCCACTTACCCCTCCATTTGCGGAGAAGGGCCGGGGGAGAAGTCTTTTCACATAAAAGCAAAAGTCCTTTTAATAGCGTTCATTTTTGTCGTTTTCACGGCTTATGCAGATGGCCGATCTGTTTCGGAAGCAAATGTAAATAGCTCTAAGATAATGATTTGTTCGCTTGCTAACGTAAAGAAAACAGAAGCGATACCTCTCAGTAGTTTGGTTGAAACTTGCACGTTGATACATTTTGAAGACAACGACGACGCTTTTTTCAAGCCATGGTTTACAACAGTCAGTGATAAATACATAGGCATCCGACAACAAGATGGCGGCGTTTTCAAATTGTTTGATCGTTCGGGAAAATTCTTGTGCAACGTGGGTTCCATTGGGCAGGGTCCCGGAGAATATGCTATTGCGTTGTATGACGAAATTATTGATGACAAAAACAACCTGATTTATCTGGCGCCCATGACCGGAGACAAAATATTG
This sequence comes from Candidatus Symbiothrix sp., assembly GCA_031290435.1. Lineage (GTDB taxonomy): Bacteria > Bacteroidota > Bacteroidia > Bacteroidales > Azobacteroidaceae > Azobacteroides. Next base: position 25,127 of record JAITNQ010000075.1, read on the forward strand.
GTGTATAATACTTCGGGTAAATTTATAAAAAATATTGTTTCGCCCCAGCAGTTGCACAAGCCCAAACTGCACTTGTCCAATGGTATACTGACGGTTGTTCACATGGCTTTTGGCGGAGAGAAAGCGATAGCTATTCAGTTTGATTCCAATGGAAAAGTCATAAAAAGTTTAGCGCCGCCGACACATTTACTTGTCACGAATTACAATGGCGAGATATTCAACGCCCGAAACACTCCGGCATTTGATTTTCTACATACAAGCAGCGATACTTTGTATCATTATAATATAAAGGAAAATAAGATTGTACCGGTTTATACGATTGCCGTTAATTCATCTGAGAAACCATTCAGGCAATATGTGGAATTGAATAATTATTTCATAACCAATGTTTTCGGCAAAGGATTGGTTGCTACCGATAAGAAAAAGGAAACATCGTCATACATCCGGATTGTGAATGATTATTATGGCAACTTGGCAATGCCGGGATATATCATAAATTTCAGAAACGGCTGGTATGTGTACAATCTTGAACCGGCTCAATTGAAGGAAGAAATAAAGAAACGGCTGGCAGAAAGTTCATGCACCAAACAAGATAGTCAACAGCTCAAGAAACTTCTTTCTACGCTGGACGAAGAAGCAAATAATGTCCTGTTTTTAGGAAAGCTGAAATAGATGTAATGATATGAGGATGGGATTATTTAATCCCCCTCTGTTGCATTTTCAGATTACATATTCTATCCCTTTCAAAATATTTCGTTAAACGAGACATCATGACAGACGGATTTCTTCCTCGTAAAATATCCGGATTATCCTGTATTTCAGAAGGTATTGCGGATGCTTTGCTGTTTTGGATATAAATAGCGGCATCCATCCGGCTACGAACAGACCATGGTTTAAATGCTTCTTCACTATCCACATTTCCAATAAGCCGGATACAGGCAATAGGCTGTGGTATAGCTGATTCCGGTATGTAAAAATAATTATTGCGAGCTTGCCCAAATAAGTATTCAAGACTACCTAAAGGGGGAGATTGTAAGGGCCTTATTGTTATTGTACTGTCACCGGTTGTGGCAAAATCACCTGTTCCGACCAATACGCCCGTGCAGAAATAATCGGTTCCGTAGTTTTCCTTCATCAGCGATCCGAAGGAGATATGGTGCCTGTTCGGAATGACAGGTAAGCCTTTGTAATTGACATGTCCGAAATGGGCAAGGACAAACGCCTTTTCATCTTTATTACATAAAAAATTCAGTAGAAAATCTGTATTTTCATACATCACACTGTCGCGTGAATCAAGACGTTTTGCTGTACTCGCCCCATATTTCCCCGAAACAGTCAAAACATGCCTGAAAATTTCAAACTCTTTTTCTCCTATCAGGGATGCAATATCTTTCCGTTTTGCCAATGATTCGGCTAACTGTAAAAATTCTTCCACCTTGCTGCTATTGCCGATTGCTGTCAGCACATGATAGCATAAACTGTCTATTGCCGGTGATTGAAGTGATTGATTAATTGCATACAGGTAGTCGTACAACGACATGATACTCTCTTCTTTCCTATATTCGTAATCCATTCCCATTATCCAAACCTTTTCACTGTTACGTTTGTTGTATGCTTTCAACCATAAAAACATTTTTTTCAAGTCTGTACCGTAATAGGCAAAATTGAAATAACGGAACATCAAACTGTCTATTTCAAAAGAGGCGTCTCCCTGTATAAAACGATTAACAGACAACATGTCTTCTATGGGAAGTTCTAACAGAATTAATCGGCAACTGTTTTTTTCTACCTGATGTTTGGCTATTTGAAATGCGACATCGAAGATACTTCCGCTTCCATGGACAGTCTCGCCCAAGGCGAAAATACGTTTGGTTTTTAATTCCGGAATACGATCATAGAGCATACTGTCGGTAAAAGACAGGGGTGTAATATCCTTCATCTTTAAGGGTTCTCTAATCAAATTTCTGGCAGGAAAATGCGTCATATTTTTACCGTCAACTACTATTTCTATTCGGTCAAGCCACAAGGCTTGTTCACTGAGAAAATCTTTCCCCTGTAATGCTACGCTCAGATGAAGAAAAGC
>JAITNQ010000188.1 GCA_031290435.1 Candidatus Symbiothrix sp.
GGATTCAATTTTTCGATTATTAATAACGCAATTGTAGGATTCATGTGTATAATTATATTTTAGTTTTTCGATGTCCTTTTTTGCTACTTTTTTTCCAAATATAAGCAATAAAATTTAAATACAAACAATTTTACTCGATTTTTTAAATATTTTATCCTTTTCGTGTCAAATTAAACTTGTTTTAGACCTGTTTTTCATCCGTTAACCTGTAAGAAATACCTTTTACAAGACATGCATCTATTTTTCCTATTGTTTCGTTTGTAAAACCTTCAAATCATACAATTAATAATAAAAATTTTCCGGACACGACTGAATTACAAACGGCATACTGTACCCAAAAAGCATTAGCCAATATTTCTTTGGCAAAGGATGACATAAATGACAATAGGCGCTCCGAGTAAGGGTGTTACGGCATTCAAGGGCAATAAACCGCTACCAAATGGGATAACGGTCAATAAATTGCAAAATAAGGCAAAAGCGGCTCCCGTCAAAAGGGTAACGGGAAGCAATATCTTCTGGTTGGAAGTTCCCAGCGCCAGACGGGAAAGGTGAGGCACAGCCATCCCTATAAAACTGATAGGGCCGCAAAAAGCTGTGACTACTGCTGTTAGTAAGCCGGTGACGGCAAGTATAGTGATGCGGGATCGCTTGATATTGATACCCAAGTTCATCGCATAATTTTCGCCCAGCAGCAAGGCGTTCAAAGGTTTGATAAGTAGTACGGAGAAGCATAATCCGAAAAGAATACAGGCGGAATAAAATAGTAGCCGGTTTTGCTGAACACCCGAAAAATTACCCATTCCCCACATTACATAAGCGCGAACATTATCGGCCGAGGCATAAGCGTTGAGTACGGATATCGCCGAAGAAGCCAAGTATCCCACCATGATACCGATTATCAATACCAATACATTGCTCTTGATTCTGTACGAGAAATAGAGTATCAGCAGTAAAATCAGCAGGGCGCCTAAAAATGCCGAAAAAATGACAGACAGATGAAAAAACCAGTTGCTGTGCACCAAAAAACCGCCTGAATAAAGCATCACAAAGGCGACTCCCAGATTGGCTCCACTACTGATACCCAAAATTGAGGGACCTGCCAAAGGATTTCTGAAAAGCGTCTGGAGCATCAACCCACAAACAGCCAAGGCCGGTCCGGCCAACAGCGCTGTCAAAGCCTGGGGCAAACGAAAACGCAATACAATATCCGTCCACACGGTTTTTTCCACCGGGCGACCAAACAAAATATCCATTACCGCCGAAGCCGGAATGGATGCAGAACCGAAAAAAAGATTGGAGAAGAAAAAAATCAGAATAGCAAATGCAATTCCTGCACAAACAGCAATTCTACGGCTCATCTCTCCCGATTTATCTTAGCCGGTCAAGCGAACGAACCAATTGTTCATCCTTTTTCACCGCTCTGATAGCCAGATAATTAAAAATACCGGCGATGAAGGGAATCAAAATAGGGTAGGAGATAGCTGCAATAGAAAAACCGTCCCCTTTTATCAAAAACAAAACGATTGCTACCAGCAGCAACAACATAATAAGCCAAGCTGTTTTGATTTGCAACTTGCGTTTCTTGAAAAGAAAAATAGCGACAAGGGCTAAAACGGCAACGATTCCCGCATCAACAAGTAAAAGCAGCGATGTTGTTGTAAATGAAAAAAAAGCCAAACTGCCTGTCAAACAAAATACCAAGAAAAAATAAACCGTTTGAATCCGTTGTATCATAAATCGTCCAATTTGTCTTCAATTACCGGGTTGCGGTAATAAATTTCATGATCCAAATATTCCTGCGTAGCAATAAGAGGCGCTTTGGGCAAGCGTTCATAAAACCGGGAAATCTCTATCTGTTCCCTGTTCTCAAAAATTTCTTCCAGACTGTCGTTACTGGAGGAAAATTCCTGCAATTTCTTTCCTAACTCCTGTTTGATTTCTACGGAAATTTCGTTAGCTCTTTTACCGATAATACGTACGGTTTCATAAACATTTCCGGTTTCTTCAGCCATACTTATCATGTCGCGGGTAACTGTATTATCCGGTACATTTATTTTTTTTAAATCCATGAATTTTATACTATTATAATTTTATTATTTCAATAATTTTTCTACATTTCCATACATTCGCTTGATTTCTTTCAGGTATTTTCCTGACGGGTAATCATTTGCATAAGCAAAGTATTCATCTGCCACATCTCTGTAACGAAATTCTTTTTTCTCTTCCACACTCCTGAGCGCCATTTCATACTTCGATTTGAAGACATAATACATAAAATCTTCACGGTATTTGGAATAGGGATAAGAATGCATGGCGTTCTGTGCGGTAATCACACAGGAAAGGTAATTGCCCCCGGGAAATGCATAGATGACATAATCGCCTAAATTATAGTACAATTTGACAGAAATTAATTCTTTGAATGCCAACTTCTCCTGCAATTCAAACATGGCGGATTCCGATTCCTCTTTCTTTTCGCTTTGGGGATATACTTCAATAAAACTTTGGAACTCTTGCATGGCTTTGTAAGTATCCGTTTGGTCGAGCCGTGGGTCGGGAGATTCCAAATACAGGCAATGCGCTGAATAATAACGTGCCAGTTCGGCGTATTCTCCTCTCGAATAAGTTGTATAATAGGTGCGGAAATACTCCGAAGCCGTAAGGTAATCTTTCATCCGGTAGTAACTCTGCGCCAATAAATACATGGCTTCCTCACCCCGTGACGTAGTACGCGTCATTTGCACAACCTCTTCCAGCAAAGTCGCCGCCCTGCTGTATTTTCCTGCATCGAAATACTTTTTTGCATAGTCATATTTCACATTCATATCAGGGTTTTTCAGTACGTTATTATACTCCCCACAAGCAACAAACAGAAAAGCAAAAAAGAAAACGACAGCAATTTTTGACTTCATGTATATAAAATTTGAGTACAAAAGTAATGAATCCCTTTGAATAAAGGAAAAGATTTAAACTTTTTTAGTAAATATAGAATTTTTCGGTGTACAAAACCCGCCTTTACAAAGCAAATAATTCGTCGGAAGCTAATAATTCCACCTTATTTTCCGATAAGACAGCCATGGTTTTTTCCAAATTATCGGGGCGGATAACCACCAAGGCGCCGTTTCCGAAAGAAAAGGCATACATATATTCGATAAAAACCTCCGCATCCGCAAGAATGGTCATCACTTGCGCCAAAGAGCCGGGTTTGTTGGGCGTCTGTAGGCAAATCACATCCGTAACGCTCACCGCATAACGGTGCTCTCTCAGAATGCTCCTTGCGGCCTCCGGGTCGGATACAATCAACCTGACGATTCCAAAATCGGAATTTTCGGCTACCGTAAATGCGGTCATGTTGATGCCTGCATTGCCCAGAATATTGGTGACCTCGGTAAAACGGCCTTTCTTGTTTTCCAAGAAAATGGATAACTGTTTGATTAACATAAAATTATTTTTATTTAAAAGTTCTTTTGTCTATTACCCGTTTGGCCTTACCCTGACTGCGTTCTATGCTGCGGGGTTCGACCAATTTGACATCCGGAGAGATGCCCAATACGTTTTGCAAGCGATGGGCGATCTGTTTCCGCAAATCCAACATTTTCCCGACTTCGTCGGAATAAAAATCTTCTTTCATCTCTACCTGTACTTCAAAAGTATCCAAGTTGTTGATGCGATCCACGAGCAACAAATAATGCGGTTCCAGCTGCGGTATTTCGCAGATAACGCTTTCGACCTGCGAAGGAAATACGTTTACGCCGCGAATAATCAGCATATCATCGCACCGGCCCAGGATACGTCCCATGCGCACGGAAGTACGGCCGCACTCGCATACGGAGTAATCCAACGCGGTCAAATCCCTTGTACGAAAACGCAACAGCGGCATTCCGTCCTTGCTAATGGTCGAGAATACCAATTCGCCCATTTCGCCCGGAGGCAAGGGTTCGCCGGTTTCCGGATGCACAATTTCCGGATAAAAATGGTCTTCGCACAGATGCGTGCCGTTCTGGTGCCGACATTCATGGCCTACGCCCGGCCCTATGATTTCGGTCAGTCCGTATATATCATAAGCCTTGATGCCTAATTTTTCTTCCAATTCCTTGCGCATACCTTCCGTCCAAGGTTCCGCCCCGAAAGCGCCGACTTTCAGTTTGAATTCTTCACGGGGAATACCCGAATCAAGCAGGGCGTCCGCCAGATACAAGGCATACGAAGGCGTACAGGCCAAACCGACCGCGCCGAAATCGTGCATCAGCATGATTTGTTTTTCCGTGTTACCGCTCGACATAGGGATAACGGCGCCACCAATGGTCTCGACGGCGCAATGCGCACCGAGACCGCCGGTAAACAAACCGTAACCATAAGAAACTTGCACCACATCATTTTTTCCTAATCCGTAGGCCGTGAAACAACGGGCGCCTACTTCTCCCCAGATGTTTAGATCGTTGCGCGTGTAGCCGACAACAATCGGCTTGCCCGTGGTGCCGGAAGAAGCCTGCAAACGGACTATTTCCGACATCGGACTGCTCAACAGGCCAAACGGATAATAATCCCGCAAGTCCTTTTTGGACGTGAAGGGCAACTTTACGATATCGTCTATCGTTTGAATATCAACCGGTGTAACGCCTTTTTCCTGCATTCTTTTCCGGTAGGGTTCGCAATTGTGATAAACCCTTTCCACGGTCTTCTTTAAGCGAATCCCCTGAAGTCTGCGCATATCCTCGCGGGACATACATTCCATTGTCTCATTCCAAATCATTGTTTCTTTCATGTAACGGATTAGAAATATTGTTTTCCGGGTGCAAAAATAAGCAATTATTTATTATTTAACAAGCACTTTAACAGTTTCTACACCGGAAGTTTTCTCTATTTTCAAAAAATAAACGCCGGGAGCCAATTCGGTAATATTGATTTCTTCCGAAAATCCGAAAATCGGTCTCGCCGGTTTAACGGTTTGGCCGACAATATTCAGCATTGCAATACTGTTTGCATCGGTAAGATTTTCCAACACCAACTTATTGTCGGCCGGATTCGGATATACTTTTATCTTGCTTGTAGCCGGGGCGATTATTCCGGTGAATAGCTTTTCCGGCAGCACGAATTTAAGGGCGTTTTCCCTAAGCGCCGCTGCTGTTTCATTCGGATTCCGGGCAACATACGCGCCGGGGGTATCAGACTGTGGTTTTGCAAAATAAGCATTAGACCTACTTTGAGCTGCTTTCAAAGCCGGATAAGAAACATCTCCTTCGGTAATCGCTTTGCGTAACACATAAGGTTCTCCATAACTACCCGCGCTTTCTGTTGCAAAGAAGCCGCTGGTAGCGCCGGAAACACTCATAAAATGTAGCTTGACGGCCGGATTCTGTTTGCTGGAGATAGTCACAACGTCTGTTGCTCCTGCTTCTTCAAGTTTCCACAATTGATTTAAGTTGTCTTTCACCGGTATTTCGGCAGTTGTTAAAGTACCCACTGTATTGGCTTGAATAACCAGATTATTCGTTAAAAACTGGATATAATACCATATCTCATTTCCTGGAGTACTGTATGTCGGCTCCCATTCTCCGGTGGGGTCGCCGCCGTCACCGGGACCTTCCGGTATCGGATTCTGTGGCAAAGACATGGTTGTATTGGGCTTGTTGTCGTAAATGGTGTAGGTTTCGCCGTTTTTCTTCACCAAAATTCCCCGGCCGTTACCGTTACTGTAGGCGACATCGGTGGGAACATTGACATTGACGACCCGGTAGTCGTAATTGTTTTCGGAATAGGCTTTCGGACTGTCCGAACGGTTGGCTGAGGCAATACTGCTGCTGCTTACTTCGGTATGCCCGATAACGATGCGCTCCACTTCATAGCGGCTCAACAAACCGCCCAATATATTCAAAGGCAGCGGCGTTGCGCTACTGGTGTTGTAACCGGGTACTATTCCCCTGAACCAAAGGATACCCCCGTCCCCGTTAACGGCAAACAGACCGGAAGAAGTCGACCCTCTGCCGCTTCTCAATATCTCGACGCTCATGCTCGCGTTGACGGCTTCAATCGAATAATTTTGATTGTAGAAATCGGGGTTTAATCCGGCATGTACATACAAATCCTTTCCTATAATCTGAACCGAATTGCACTGGGCTAACCAACGGCCTAACTCGGTGTTGACAGTAAAGAATCGCGAACCATACTGAGAAGATGTTCCGGTAGCCGTACCGAAATACGCAGAAGCCAAATTTAGGTATTTAGCGTTGGTATAACTCATGCTGTTTCTCAGCACCATTTCTTCATGGTTGCCGTAGTTGAAATACACTTCTCCACCGGCGTCTCTCGCTTCCTGTTGGAGTTTGTAAGTGAACCAAAAAATAGTAGTTGCATCATCACCCCGGTCGAATATATCGCCGTTGATCATCAATTCATTTTTCCCGAAAGACCAGTTCAGATTGGCGTCGACCACTTTTTGCGCTTTCAGGATAGAGATGAAAGGCGCCCATTTGGCATGTGGGTCAGCGATTACAATCAGGGAATCGGGTGCCGCGCGTTTCCAGTCCGACCTGGACAGGGGATGCAAGGTCACCTGAAACCGCGACCGGACGCTTTTGCCGGGTTCGTTTACATCGGAAAGCGTCTCAAATGTATAACCGGTCGGCAGAACAGGATAAATCTTTTCTACAATGTAACCTTCTTCGTCTACGGAAATCACTTTGTCGCCGGTGGCGGCATAGTGGATATAAGGGCCGTCGGGATGATTCGCCGAAAGTTCCGGCGTCCGGTCGGTTACCGTTACCATCAGATTGGCCGTAACGCCGGAAGCGTCTTGTGCGGCAATCGTTACGATAGCTGTTCCGGCCGCTGCCGCCGTTATTTCGCCGACGGCGCTGACGGTCAGCACCTGATTGTCGGAACTCGAATAAGTGACCGATTTATTATCCGCATCGGCAGGTAATACTTCGATTTGCAAGGCTTGCAGGTTCTTTTTCTTTAAGGTGAGCGTCCCTTCGGTAACATTTTTTACCGTAATAGATGTTACATCTTTCGCCTGTACAAAAGGAGAATAAGCCGTCAGGATGACGGCGGTAAGTATTAAATTTAAAAATAAATGGTTTTTTTTCATTGAAAATTAATGTGTTAATGACCCCCAGCCCCCTAAAGGGGGAGTAGGGGTGTGATGATGTACCCCCAGCCCCCTGAAGGGGGGAGTAGGAATGTTGTTAATGTGCTAATGTGTAAAAAATACTCCGGAATCTTATCTGACACTAAAATCCCGGAAGAATTATTTTAACCATCTATCATGCTATGAATCATGAATTATTTTTTCACCAAAAATTTGGTAGTTTCCACACCCGACGGTTTTTCTATTTTCAGGAAATAAATTCCGGCAGCAAGATCCGAGATATTAATTTCTCCTGTGGAAACGGAAGAAAGTTTGACCCGTTTGACCGTTTGACCTGTAATGTTCAAGACTGTGATATTCGTGGCATTTTCCGGGAGTTCAACGAACAATTTTTCGCTGGTCGGATTCGGATACACCTTTACGGCGCTTGCACTTGGCGTTTGAATTCCGGTGAATACGCCATCAGGCAAAAGGAAATTAAGGGCGTTTTCCGGTAAACCACTTTCCGTACCATTTGGATTCCGCTTAATTTTTGAACCGGGAGTATCTCCGTCCGGGTTTAAAAGATAACCAAGCGTAGAACCGGGATTTCCTTTCAAACTCGGATATGTTTTGTCACTCACCGTACAAACCGTCGGCATAAGACTCGGTTCGCCATAGCTACCGGCGGTTGTTGTTCCATAGAAACCGCTTCCTCCATCAGGACCACTGCTGATAAAACGCAGTTTAACGGTTGGGTCTGCTTTATTACTTATTGTGACTAAATCGCCGGATGTATGATCGCCCGATTTTTCAACTTTCCACAATTGAGCGTCTTGATTTTCTACCGGCGTTTCAATCGTCAGCATTTTTTCCGCACCCTGCGATTGGATAACCAGATTGTTGGAAACAAACTGGATATAATACCATATCTCGCTCCCTTCTGTACTATATGTAGGCACTTGTGCGTACAAACATAAAGGAGTAATTAAAACTACTAAGGCAAGTAATATTTTTTTCATTTGTGCTTCATTTTAAAATTAATAATTAGAATATTTGTTAACTCAAAATAGGATATTGTGTCAGCAATAGGCTATCAATAAATCACCTTTATGTGTTTTTCACCTGCTACAACGATATAAACGCCATGTCCTTGCACCGGAATATTTTGTTCCACAGAATTCACTGTCCGGGAATAGCTATTTACGCCTTGCAGCGTGTATACGCGCAGCGTTTCGCCGGGAACCAGTCCGGTAATCCGCAGGATGCCGTTCGAAGCGGAAGCTTTCAAAGTATTGACAACAGGCGCCGTTTTGATGCCGGTCGTACCGCCTACGCCTTTCAGCGTCGGGAAAGATACACCTTCTTCGATTTGCCAGATATTGGTGAAATCCCATCCCAAACC
>JAITNQ010000280.1 GCA_031290435.1 Candidatus Symbiothrix sp.
TCAGGACTCAAAAACCGCCCCAAAGCCGGATCGTACAACCGGGCGTTCATATTGATTAATCCGAACCGCGTCAGGTGTTCGTGACCGGTATAGCCTCGACCCAAAAACAAGGCCGGTTCATTGTCCGGTGTGTACGCTGTCTGGTTGGACGGATTACGCAATCGTCCCCAAGCATCATAACTTAATTCCTGTATCACCGAGCCGCTGCTGTTGGTGATATGGGTAATACTACCCAGATAATCCTTGCAAATATAGTAAATATTCCAATTACTTGTATTTTCTTTTACAAAAACGGCGGGAGCGGAGTAAAAATCGCCGCCCAAGTACAATTTTTCCTTGCTACTGTTGACCATATCATCCAATTCGTAACAGCCGGAGATGTAATAACGGTTCATAACTTTAAGGAATAAAGAGCTTATATCTATCTCAAAACGTTTGATATGCAGAAACAAAAGCCGTGCAGCCGTGCAGATGTCTCTTTTTAGGGGAGAGATAGGTTTTTGAAAAACAAAAAAAATACAATTGTTTGTCTGTACATATTTTATTACCTTTGTCGGCGAAACGAATTATTTTGAATAACAATCGTAATAAATGACGAAAAACATACTTATTACCGGTGCAAACGGTCAACTGGGGAGCGAATTACAGGTTTTGGCTCCGTTTTATCCGCAATTTCTTTGCTTCCCAACGGATGTGGATACGCTGAACCTCTGCAACAAAGATGACGTCACTTCTTTCATCCGCAAAAATGCAATTGATTATATTGTAAATTGTGCGGCTTACACAGCTGTGGACAAAGCGGAAGAAGACCCAAAAACATGCTTCGCAATCAATCGGGACGCCGTACTGAATCTGGCACAAGCGGCTGCCGGAAAAGCAAAAATCATCCATATTTCCACCGATTATGTCTTTGACGGAACCGGCGGAATTCCCCTGAAAGAAACCGCACAAACCAATCCGCAATCGGTCTACGGGAAAAGTAAATGGGAAGGCGAACAAGCGCTGGCGGCAAACGCACCGGGAAGCATTATTATCCGGACTGCTTGGCTGTATTCTTCCTTTGGGAACAATTTCGTTAAAACCATGATAAGATTAGGAAAAGAAAAAGAATCCTTAGGGGTAGTCAACGACCAAACCGGAACGCCGACTTATGCCGCCGACCTGGCCAAAGCTATCATGGACAGTATTGTCTTTTCCGAAAAAACAAACAAATTTCCGGAGGGTGTGTATCATTACAGCAACGAAGGCGTCTGCACATGGTACGATTTTTGCCTGAAAATACACGAATTGGCCGGGATTACAAGCTGCAAGGTAAATCCGGTTTCAACAGACGAATATCCCACAAAAGCCAAACGGCCCATGTACAGTGTTTTGGATAAAACGAAAATCAAGGAAACTTTCCGGATCGAAATTCCGGACTGGGAGAAAAGTTTGGAAAAATGCCTGCGTTTGCTATGACGGATTGTAAAATAAGTCCAACGACTATTTTTATCCGAACTTACTGATTTTTCTCAATTTCTCTTCGTCGATTACCTTTATCTTACGTCCGTCTAATACGATCACCTTTTCCGATACAAAGGTAGACAAGGTGCGAATGGCATTAGAGGCCGTCATATTGGAAAGATTGGCTAATTCCTCACGCGCCAAGTAAATATTAATGGTGTTGTCTTCTTCTAATCCGTAACTTTCGATAAGAAAAACCAAGGAATCCGCCAATCGTCCGCGGATGTGTTTCTGTGTAAGATTAACGGTTCGCTCATCGGCAATGCCCAAATCAACGGACAATTGCTTAATGAAAAACTGACACAGTTCAAAATTTTCCCGTAAAAGACCCGTTACAATCTCCATGGGCACTAAGCACACCTTCGAAGCTTCAAAAGCAGCGGCGTCCGTTAAGTAATCTTCCCCTGCAAAATAAGCCCTGTATGCAAAATACTGAATAGGCCGGATCATCCTGATAATCTGACTGCGCCCTCCTATTCCGTCCTTGTAAATTTTTACTTTGCCTTTCAATAAGCACATCAAATCCTTAGGCGTTTCGCCTATGGAATATATCTTCTGATGCTTTTTAAAATGCTGAATAGAAGCGTTCTTTCTCAACAATTCCCGCTCCTTCTCATTCAGTAGCCGCCATACTTCACTTAGACTACTTGAAAAATCAACCACTTTGTTGTCTGACATGTACTCTTGTGCTATAAAACAGTGTTATGTAGCACAAAAGTAATTAAAAAATTTGAGTTTTGACACAAAACTTATAATTTTTTTTAATTTACGCACAATATTTATCCGAAAATAGTTATATTTATACCAAAATTCGAATATAAATTGAAATGGAAAAATATATATTGGGGACGCGTATAAGGAGTTATTGCTTGTATATATCGCTGTTTCTTTTATCTTCCTTTAATATGTTTGCAAAAAAGGCCGACAGGAATAAGGCCGACAGTATTATTTTGAAGGTACTTGAAAACCGGGATTATTATGAAAATTTCTTTGATGCGTATGAAGCTAAAATATATATTAAAGGAAACAGTTTGGTAAAAAAGAAGAATATACTCTATCGCTTCGCACCCGATTTTTTATACTTGGACAAAAAAGGAAACAACACTTTTATTGAAGCCCTTGTCGATGTAAATTTTAACGCCCCCAATTATTTTAATTCGCAAATTATAGCCGCCAACGGAACCAAAAAAAACATTGATGACATCAGGGAAAGGGTCATGCAATACCTCAACATGAAAATTAATAATTCAATGCTGTTTAATGAAAAAATTATTTTCCCCGGAGCAAAAGGCGCTTTCAAGTATTACCGTTTTGAATATGTATCCCAAACAGATACCCTCAACCATCTTATTCACCGAATCAAGGTTATTCCGAAAGTGCGGAGCCAACAACTGATTTCCGGCTATCTTGCGATTGTCGATGGATTATGGACTATCTATAATTTGGATATCAGTGGAAAATGGGAGTTCACCGAATTCAGGGTGGAAACGGAATTCGGATTGCCGGAAAAAGATTTTCTTTTGCCCTTGCAATCTAAAATTACCTTCAATTTGAATCTATTGGGAAATGAAATTGTGAATCATTATTTTTCCGCTTTTAGTTACAGCCATATCAAAAAATATGAAACGAAAACACAACCCGCAGAAATCAATTATGATTTGAGCGGCTATTTCAACGCTGAAATCGATTCAATACCTATTGTTACAGATGAACAATTCTGGACGGAAAACAGAACGGTTGCCCTTACCGCTTATGAAAAATACCTGATGGATACCAACCGGGACAGAATAGACAAGATTGAATTGATTTCCGATTCTATAAAAAACCAACAAGACTTGCCGAAGGGAATTATTGCGTCTAAACGGTTTCGGTACAACAATACCCAAATGAGTTATTCCGGCTTACTGAACCCGCTCAAACTGGCTTATTCAAAATTGGACGGAATTGTTTACTGGCAGCAATTCCGTTTCAAACACTATTATGCAAACGGACGGGAATTGCAACTCAGCCCCAATATCGGATTGGTGTTTCAACGGGAGCAAATCTATTTTAACCTGCCGGTACAATGGCGCTTCCAACCCAGACGACTCGGAGAAATCAGCTTTAATTTCAGGAATAAAAATCAAACCTATAATGCTGCTACCATAAACATGATTGACGGAGAAATGCCCGATTCTATTCACTTTAGTGATTTGAATCTGGAATATTTTCACCACCTCAACTTAGACCTCACCGGGAAATATGAAATTGCCAACGGATTGCTTTTCAGGGGTGGAATTAGTTATGAGTGGTATATTCCCATCAAATATAAGAACAAAGAAACACCTCGTCTTAGACGCGGCCTTGGAGAAAATCTCGACGAAGACCTTTCCGACCTTGTTGATGACCGCTATCGGGTTGTCACTCCTATGATAGGTATCACTTGGACACCGGGACAGTATTATCGCTTCAACAGAAAACAGAAAGAATATATCGGCTCTGTATTTCCTACTTTTTCCGCCGAATGTATTTGGGGTGTAAAAGGACTTTTGGGAAGTAACAGCGATTTTGTTCAAATAGAAATGGATATGCAACAAAAAATCCCCGTAGGTCTGATGAATTCATTCCAATATTACATAGGCGCCGGCAAATTTGTTAGAACCCATTCTCTCTATTTCGCCGATTTCAACCTTTTTCAGAAGCGTAATTTTCCGCAATCATGGGATGACCCGATTGGGGGCGTTTTTCATCTATTGAACGGTGAATGGTACAGCGCTTCAAGGACTTATGCCCAAGCGCATTTTATGTACGAGTTCCCGTATACTGTTTTCCGTTTGTTCAGAGGCATTACAAAAGACCTTCTCAAAGAGCGAATTTACATCAGTCAACTCTACACGCCGGCCCTTCCTTCTTATACCGAATTGGGGTATGGTATCGGCAATTTCATTGGAAATGCAGGCGTTTTCGTTTCATTTCACAAAGGAGAATACAAATCCATCGGCGCTAAATTCGCACTGGATTTGGGGAAATAAAATAAATTTATATTAACTTTGTGGCCTGTTGTAAAATATTAAATTGAAAATTTATGATGATTCAAGTAATAAAATCTAAATTACATAGGGTTACCGTGACCGATGCCAACCTGAATTACATCGGCAGCGTAACGATTGATGAAGATTTGATGGATGCAGCCAACTTTATCGAAGGAGAGAAAGTGCAGGTACTCAACAATAATAATGGGGAGCGTATCGAAACATACATTATCAAAGGCGCCCGTGGTTCCGGCATAATTTGCCTGAATGGCGCAGCAGCGCGTAAATTTCTTCCCGGAGATATTGTGATTATTTTATCTTACGCTTTAATGGATTTTGAAGAAGCGAAGCAGTTTAAACCGACAATCGTTTTTCCGGATACCGGTAATAAAATTGAATAAATATGATACTGCATTTTAATCCCATCACAATTGCCGATAAAGAAATAATCCAACCTTTTTTTGACAAATCTGTTTTCGGTAATTGCGATTTTTCTTTTTCCAATATTTTCAACTGGAAACATTTATATAACACAACATTTGCCATTGAAGACGGTTTTTTGTATATCCGTTTCCAAACGGCGGAAGATTTATCGGGTTATCTGTTTCCTCTGGGTGATAAGGATTTGAAAAAAGCAATCGAACGACTTATGCAAGATGCAAATGAGCGATCGGCGCCCTTGCGCTTACACGCCATCACACAAAAAATGTTTGATTTAATCGAAGAAAGTATGCCCGGCCTGTTTATTTACGAAAAAGGAAGGGACTGGTACGAATACATTTATACTTCTGAAGATTTAATTGCGTTAGTAGGGAAGAAATACCAGCCGAAACGCAATCACATCAATAAATTCAAACGTACCTATCAATGGGAATATTTACCGATAACGCGGGAAATTATACCTGATTGTCTAAAATTGTATGACCGGTGGTGCGCCGAAAACGGCGGTTGTAACAGTGAACAATCTTTGATTGAGGAGCGGATCGCCACCCAAGAAGCTTTTTATCATTACGAAGCATTGGGATTAATAGGCGGCGCTTTGCGAATTAACGGAGAGATATTGGCGTATTCTTACGGTCAGCCTTTGGGTAAAAATACTTTTGGAATACATGCCGAAAAGTGTCTGTCCGAAATCGACGGTGGATTCACCATGATTAACCGGGAATTTGCCGAACACAATTGCGCCGATTATCTGTACATTAACAGAGAAGAAGACTTGGGCTTACCCTCGCTTCGTCAGGCGAAAATGTCATATCATCCGCATGTTTTGTTAGAAAAAGGTTCTGTTAAGATGCAATAAACAGTTATGATTCGGTTGGGTGAAGCTAAATATAAAAATACATTGAAAGCAATGTGGAGACTTTGCTTTCCACAGGATACAGAAACGTTTATCAGTTTCTATTTCACAAAAATGTATAAAAACGCAGAAACCTTGGTTTACATAGAAAATGATCAACCTGTCGCTTCTTTGCAAATGATTCCTTTCCAACTGAAAACAGGCCGCTACGTTTCCCTTGCAGGGTACATTTCCGGCGCTATGACGCATCCTGATTTCCGCAAAAAAGGCTATATGGCACAGTTATTGAAAACTTCTTTCAATGTGATGAAGGAAAAAGGGTACGACCACACATTTTTGATTCCACAGGAAGAGTGGTTATTCGACTTTTACGAAAAATATGGGTATATGAAAGCATTTCCCTACGCTATCCCTACGCTGATTACAGAAAAGAGGGAGGAAACGGAAACTGCATCTTTTCAGCAAAATCCGGGAATAGAAATAGTGCAGGCACCCATTTCCGTTGAAAAAGACGTGGAAAAAACAGCTGAACGGTATTGGCATATTTATTCCGCTTTCCTCATGGAAAAGCCCAATGTGGTACTGAAAAACCGCTTCCAATTTGCCGATATGCTTTCGGATTTTTTTGAAGGAAAAGGGATTTTATTTGCCGGAGAAAAAGGGATGGCTTTTACTGTTACAAAAGGAGACCAAATCATTCTCAAAGAATTTTTTTACCGGGACAAGGAAGTGAAACAATTATTTTTAACCTCCATCCGTCACCATTATGCCAACGACAAAATCGTAATCTTCAATGACCCGGATGCACCCATTGCCGGTTACAAAGGGATGATTCAATGTTTAAATGATGCGCAAGACACAATCACGGATATTTATATGAGTATGATGCTGGATTAAATCATGGAAAAGACCGCTTACTCATACGCCCGGATAGGGAAGATTGCCTATCCTATTTTTTTGACATTACTGGTTCAAAACCTGATTCAAGTCATTGATACGGCTTTTTTGGGGCATGTCGGAGAAGTTGAATTGGGCGCCTCTGCCATTGCCGGCATTTACTATATCGCTGTTTTTACCATCGCATTCGGATTCAGCACCGGCGCCCAGATATTGATTGGCCGTCGTAACGGAGAGAAAAATTTCAACAAAATAGGAGAAATTGTCTGTTGCGGCATCGTCTTTTTGTGGTTAGTGGCCTTGTGTATTTTTGCCTTTACCCGTTTATTTTCCGAACCTATTTTAGTGAAAATGCTACATTCGAAAAATGTACTGATAGCTTCGCTCGACTATTTGAACTGGCGAATATGGGGCTTGTTTTTTGCTACTGTCAATGTGATGTTCCGTGCATTTTTTGTCGGCATAACACGAACCAAAGTATTAACGCTCAATGCCATTGTCATGGCTTTAACCAATATTTTCTTCGATTATGCGCTGATTTTCGGACAGTGGGGATTCCCTGAAATGGGTATTGGAGGAGCGGCTTTGGCATCGGTAATTTCGGAAGCGGTTTCGACAATTTTCTTTCTTATTTATACATTTTGTGCAGTTGATCTGAAAAAATATGGCTTTACCGGGATCGTTCCGAACAATTTCAAAGTAATCCGGAATATGCTAAATGTTTCTTTTTCCTTAATGATTCAACAATTTCTTTCCCTGACCACATGGCTTTACTTCTTTTTTGTGATAGAAAGGATGGGAGAAACCACCTTGGCGATTTCCAATATTATTCGCAGTTTTTATATGATTATAGGAATTCCTGTTTTTGCTTTATCTGCTACGGCAAGCACTTTGGTCAGCAACACAATCGGCGCCGGTAAACAAGCGGAAGTCATTGCCCTGATATGGAAAATTGTCCGGATAACCTTTACAATCAGTATGTTTTTTGCATTATTGCTATTCTTTTTTCCACAATGGATATTGCAGATTTATACTACAGATGCCGCATTAATCAAGGAGTCTATTCCTTCACTCTATGTAATTCTGCTTGTATTATTAGTGTTATCTGTCGGCAATGTATTCTTTCAATCGGTTTCCGGCACCGGAAATACGCGCTCCGCCTTAGCCATTGAAATAACGACTTTGGTTTTGTATGTCTGCTGGATGTGGTTTGTCGCCATTTATCTGAAAGCCTCTCTGGCTGTTTGCTGGACTACCGAGTTCATCTATGCTTTTTTTATCGGTTTACTCAGTTATGTCTATTTTAAACGCGGAAAATGGCAGGGAAAAAAAATATAATCGTGTAACAGTGATTGCCTACCCTATAAAATCTGCGGCTTCATCAAATAAAGCAGCGAAACATTGATGCACTATTTCCGGTGAGACGCGATTGTGCACCGGAAAAGGAACTTGGTGATTGTATTCATACGGAAAATCCAATTCCTTTACCATGCTTCCGGCGCACATTTTCCCTAAAGCTTCCTTCACGCCCAAAGTGGGAATAACCGTATCCTTTTTCAGCGTAACAGCCCTGATACGGTCTTTTGCTTTGGTAAAAAAGGACTCCCTGAAACCGCGATGTTCTGAAACGGACAACATGGATTTAAATGCTTTTTCCATAAAATCTTCGTTTTCAGCCGGTGGCAGACCCAAGGTAACCCGGTCTTTCCGTAAAAAATCGATCAATAAATATTTTCTTAGTTTTTGAAAGGATTCCTTGTCCATGATGTCGCGCGCATTCCCATCCATCCGGCTGAAAATACTTCCCCCACAGAACATAAACAACTTGCTGTCAGATACTAATTGCTCAGGATTGGCCAAAAACAAAACCTGTGACAACAAAGCCCCGATGGAATAGGCAAAAAGATTTACAGATGTATTTTCCTTGAATAAAGGATGTTGCCCATTTTTGATTTCTTTAATCAATTGCCATAGGTTGAAGAATGATTCGCGTCCGGATATGTAAAACCTGCCCGGATCATCAGATATTCTGCTGCTAATAGCTACATTGACAAAAGTCGTATTATTCATGTCGATAAATTTCTGTTTCCGGATATGGACATACGGAAGGATAGCCCTCGGATTATACCAGCTTGGGGGTGTCCGGTTCATGTGAAACGCAATAGGAAACAGGATAACGGCACGACCGGTACGGTAAGCCAGATGCTCCGCCCAAGGAAGATATTTCTCCCATGTATGCTCGTTCAAACCATGCAGCAGCAAGATAGCCCGGTCGGTTTTAGTGACGCCTTTCGGTATGAAAACAGGGTAAGTGAACCGGCTGTTCTCTACAATATTATTGTCCGAAAGACTACAAAATTCGGACGGAGGAATGCCTTGCTGATTCCGCACGATTTCATTTTCGCCAAATTCCTGCACAAACGGGAAATGACGTATCTCAAGCGGAATATCTTCTAAACTGATTTCCCTGTCGTGCGAAAATTGTGATTTCAATTTCTGTATTCTGTCGATAAGTTGCATGTCGTTTTTTTCTGCAAAAGAACAAGATAAATCCGTTCGCTCCAAAAAAAAGGGGTTTTGACCTATCCAAAGGGACAAAACAAGCTATTTAGGGACGAAATTGATGCTTGTGTGGCCAATTTTTTAAGAAATAGTTATATCTTTGCTTGCTGAAACGAAAAATAAAACGAATGATAGCTACGCTAAATCAAAAAATACCCGTTTATCTTTACGCAAAACGCAACCTTATCCGGTTGGTTTTGTTGACCGCTTTGTTTGCCTTGGTTTTTATCAATCTGTATAAACCCTTCAGTTCGGAAAATTGGTACCATGTCTCCGAATTTATGTTTTTTGTATTTTCGAGCCTTGTTATCCTCACCGGCGTCTTAGTCGTTGTTATCAGCCGGATAATTATGTTTTTTTATACAAAAAAACATACCTTGAGTTGGGTGAAATATGGTTTATGGATACTGGCGGAAATCTTTTTCATGTCGCTTTTTTACACTATCTATGTGCTGTCCATCAAAAAAGATCAAGAAATTCTATCCACATTCAAAGAATCCGTCACCAATACAAGTTTGGTATTATTGCTTCCGTATGCCATGCTGAGCTTGTATTTTTCATGGCAGGAAAAAGAAAAACGACTCAAAAAAATCGAAGAAGAGAAAACCGACACCACTCAGCAACCTACGATTCTCCTGTTTTACGATGAAAAGGGGGATTTGTGTTTATCTATCCAACGGAATAGCCTGCTTTATATCGAATCGGCCGACAATTATGTGATAATATGGTACTTGCATAAAGGCAGCGCAAAAAAATTCATCCTGCGTTCTACCTTGAAAGCTTTGGAAGAACAATGGCCGGATGCACATATATTGCGTTGCCATCGCTCTTTTTTAGTCAATTTTGAACAAATAAAAACCATTTGTCGTGAAAAAGACGGTATCTATTTGGATTTGGGCGTAGAGGAAATCCCTGCGATACCCATCTCGAAAACGTATAGCGAAAAAGTGGTTAACTGGCTGATGAACCACGCCGTAGAAGGAAGTTTACCGGATAAGGCATAAACTACTGCACTTGCCGAACACTCCCTGACCCGGTGATTTTTGAATTCACGGTTTCCGGCGTCCCACGGTAGAGAATATCTCCCGAACCGGTCACTTGGGCTTCTAACTTTTTATACACATTTGTCTGAATATCTCCCGAACCCGTGACAGTGCATTTCGCATTTTCAACATAAAAATTGTAGGCTTGAATATCTCCCGAACCGGTGACTTTAAAGGATGCAGACGAACTGACGCCAATCAATTTGGCATTACCGGAACCGGTGATTTTCGCTTCGATATCTTTACAGACCAAACTGTCGACAAAAAGACTTCCCGAACCGGAAATGCTTAAATCAAAATTCTTTGCATTCACTTCTCCTTTCAATGTGATGTCGCCTGAACCGGTAATCTTTACTTCTTTTAGATTACGAGAACAGGTATAAATCGTTAATTTACTCGGTTTTATGACAGAGTCTTTCTTCGTGCTGATAATTAATTTACGTCCTTCTACCTTTACATCTAAAGAAGCAAAAATGTTTTCGTCAGTGCGAATCTGTAGATAAGGCGCAGAATCGGAAAATTGCTGATAAAATACATCGGCAGAAATATTCAGGGAAATCTCTTCATAGTCCGTAATATCCAATTGCTCGTTCAGCAATTGGTGATTTCCGTAAATAGGCGTATTTCCCGCAAAAAAGCAGGAAACAAAAACCGGAAGCATAATAAACAAAAAAACAAATGACAAAGTGAAATGTTTCATAGGTATATACATTTTTCAAATATGCCGCTAATATACGAATTTAATTGATAACTATCTTCAATTTTAAATAAATTTGCCAAAAAAACCGCTCAATACGCTGCTTTCACCACCCCATTCCCGGCTGTTACGATGTAAACGCCTCGTTCGCGCAGGGGGACGTGCACTTCAGTAGCTGTGGCTTTGCCTTGGCAGACAAGTTGTCCTTGCAGGTTGTAGGTGCGAAAGAATTCTCCTTGCACAAGGCCGGTGATGAGCAGGCCGCCGGGGACAGGGATTGCTTTCAGTCTGTTGGATGGCGAATGGATGGCGGGTTCAACATAGGCGCCGGAGGCAGGTGAGCCATCCAACAGAGCGTAGGCGGCACGTGCATTTAGCGACCCGATCATCGACCCGTTATCGACTTCATAGTCCACCCATGCGAGGCTGGAGGCTGCGTTGGGCAGGCCGACTCGCTTTGCCATCACCATCAGCATGTGTGTCTCGTCGCCATAACCGCCTGCCCATGATCCGCGAGACTTCAGGGAGCCGTCTTCGTTGCGGAAGTTGACTTCAAACACTTCTTTCCACGTGGTAAAGTAGCGTATGTTGTCCTCCTCTGTTCGCGTGCCGAAAGCAGGCCAGTACATGACAGCGTATTCCGGCGGGAAATCCGGGGCGCTGTTGAGCACGGTAACCGCCATATTCAAGATGCGGTCGCGCATGATGGAACCGTCGGCGGCTGTATTTTGCCGGATGGCATGATCCAGCGACCAAGCCGTGTAAGCGTATTGCCAAGGGAAGGCGCAGGTCACAAATTCCCTGTCGGCGCCTGTGCCGAAGGGTATGAAGCCCAAGGGACTCGGATTATCGTCCGATAACTTGTCCATCGCCTTCAAGTTGTTGTTCTTAATTCCCGTAAAGTAATCCTTGTACTTGTGGTTGTCCGGCAGGTAATTGGCGGCGTCGGTAATGTCTCGAAATCGCCATGCCCAGCCGCGCATCTCGTTCGACCAGATAAGTCCCTGCTCGCCAAAACGACCGTTGTATCCGGGGTTTGAGGCCAGCAAGGCATGATTGGCGTAAAGCAGCATTTCGTCGCTGTAATAGCGGTCGCCGGTAATGAGATAAGGGACATAAGCCAGCGAAGGCACATGGGCGCCATCGGGATTATTGGTAATTCCCCGGAGGTTGTTCAGCGGCTTGTTGTCGCCCCATGCACGGCTGTCGAGCCAATAGTCCGGCATCTCGTTCACGGTTACGATGCTTGCCGGATCGTCCTTCGTGAAGTGCCCGCTCCACGAACCGGCCAAGTCTCCGTTCACCAGCATATTTTCCCGCAACGAGGCGGTCTTGTGGACGATATACTGCGCCGTCCAGTCAGGGTACGGCCCGATGTCCTCCCGCCCACCGCTGGTAGGCATGTACATGCACATTCCGCCGAAATTCAATATGTCGTGACGCTCACCCTGCCCTTTGCTGACGGTGCGGGGGTAGTTGGCCACGGTCGGCATGTATGCAGGTACGGCTTCGGCAGCTATAAAAGGCGCGAAATCAGGCACGACGGCAGCTTCCGTAAAGCCGTTTATCGCGAACGTACGGCGCCAGCGCGTGGCGTAAGGATGATACAAAACACGTTCCCATGCAACGTTTTCCTGAGGGGACGAAAAACAAACCGGATAGGAGCCAAAGGTATCCGAGGCGCTGTTAACAATAGCGATTTCGCCGGCCAGCGGGCCCGAAGTGAGGCGGATGTAATTGCCGGTTTCCAAGCCATTGTTTATGGTGGTCGATTGGCAGCCGTCCGTCGTTAGCAGATTCAGCCCCGGCACAGTCGCGTCGCGGTGGAAGACGTTCAGGTCGTTCAGCAGGATGTCCACGCCGTAAACCACTCCGGCGGCTATGGCGACGTCGCGAATATTTTCCACTGTCGCATCTACACGCGCGGTACCGTCGTTGTACATCCTCACATCCCAGATATTGGAAAGGAAAGGATGTGCTGCGCCGTTGTTGTGGGGGATGTCCCTGATGCGATATTCGCGAACCAGCGCGCCGTCGAGCCACAGATCCGTACCCGGCGTGGAAGCCGTAACCTCGGAGATGTAATGCACACCCTCGATATTCAAATCAAGCACGGCGGCAGGCGCAACGGGTGTAAACGTACCGGCGGACAGCGCAGCCTCACGGATGTCATATATCCCGACGTCAGTAACTTTTGCCGTCAGGATAGCGTAACGGATAGAGCCGTCCGCCCATCTGTTCTTCACGTCGGTCTGCGTCGGAAGCGTACCCACTGCCAGACCGTCGACAGCCTGTCCCTCCGGCAATACGATACCAAACGTAGCCCACCCCGTCGAAGTAAAAGTATACTGCGCCAACACCTCGCCACTGCCACTCCGTACAGACGGGGCGCGCCCCGTCTCAGTCGAAGAAGCATTGCTTGAGACTATTGTCAGGCAAGCCATCAACGCATATAAAAACATTTCTTGTTCATCGTTTTAATTTCCTTTATTTATAATTATTCGCATAGCGTACTGTTACAAATTAATGTCGGCAAAGATAATAAAACTTTCCCGAAAACATAATCAATAAAACTTTTTTTGAAAAATTTTGTTTAGTTGGCTTCTGGGAACCGAAAGATGGCTTCTGGGAACCGAAAGATGACTTCCGGAGACTGAAAGATGGCTTCTGGGAAC
>JAITNQ010000001.1 GCA_031290435.1 Candidatus Symbiothrix sp.
CGACTTCCATCACGAAATTGTCGCTACCGTCGCGTGCCAATAGAAAGGTAACCTGATAATAACCGGTCGATTCCACTGCAACCGTATATTTCAACCACTCGCCGCCGCCCGACCAGCCGATACTGTAGTTATTGCCGCCACGGTGTTCAAATTCGACATCCGTGTCGGGTCGATACAAACCTTCATTGGCTTCCTGTCCGGCATTAGTGTCGTGCCACGAAATTCCTTCTCCGCCATTGTCAAAATGCTCTGCTTCAATGATTCCGGGAATCGGATGAGGTATACCATCGGGATAAGGCGTTCCTGTATATTGTGCGTTGAGAGGGACACAATATAGGATTCCAAGAGCAATGAATAATCTTCTCATTTTTGTTCGCTATAAATCTAAGCTGCAAATATACGACTTTTTTATGAAATTTCATCGCGAAAATCAGCGATTCAGGGATTAAATAAATTCAGATATTCAATCATTGGAGTTTTAGATAGGGACAAAAAGTCAGCCTGCCACTTAAAATTACGCAGCAAACATGAGCCTAATAAATCGTAAGTTTGTATCTGAGTTATAAAAATAACAGGTTTAATAACAGGTTTAATCTTGCCTTCGGGATCAAGAGCTATCCGCCACGGTTTTCAGACCGTAAAAAATTGTCATCAAGAAGGGTGTGGTGGTATATGATAGATGTCGGCGTCATCGGGGCGCTTCCCAAGAGGAGTGGCAAAAAGCATATATGCTACCAGGTTACACCAGATGTTTCGGATCGTTTCTTTCGAGTGAGTCTCCAACAGGCTTTTGACAGGTTCGCTTTTTTCCACCAACTGGTTGAAGGCATGAGCGATCTGAAGAAGCGTATATGTGTTTTTCAATCCGGTGTATGAATTTCGGAAATACTTATGTTCCAGTTCATAATCTCCGCATTTCTGTGCATTAAACCCTTCGTTTTCCACTTTCCAGCGAAGCCGTCCTGCCTGGGAGAGCGCCTGGATGTTTTCCTTGTTGGGCGTAATATTTGTAACATATTCAAAACAGGACTCTTTTGTTTTTTTTATCATTTCCTTTCCCACCTTGACTTCCTTGACCCGGGTTTCCAGACACTGAAACCAGTTCAAAGAATGTTTTTGATACGGGATTTCATTCTGACATCGATATGCTCCGCCAATACGCCAGCCTTGTTTAACGGTATAACTTTCAGCTATCGGCTTGCGAAGTTTGGACAGGGTAAGTTCCTCATGAACCGTTTTCAAGGATTTCTCCGGTAAGACGAAGATATATTTCCAAGCGTTTGTTTCACAGATACTGAAAGCCCCATCGTAGGGATACAGCCCGTCGGCTAAAATGCAAATAAAAAGTCGGGAATAGTGCTTTTTCAATTTGGCGGCTAAACGGATAAAGGCTTTCCGCTCACAATCCTGTTTGTCAAACTCTCCTTCCGGGTTTTCAACCCATTCCGTGGCTAAGGAAAAACAAAAACCGCAGGCTGTTACCAGTTTGGCTTCCAGGACGTAATGGAAATAGGTCGTTTCTCCATTTTTGGATTTCCTTGTCAGGCAATGCTCACAATGACGGTGGTCGAAACTGACAACGCCTGTCGCATCTATCGCTACCAAATAATATTGCTTCAACAAACGGGACTTTCGCAACCATTTTTGCTCAAGAAACTTACTCATTGAATCCATTTTGACTTGTTCCAATTCTTCGGGGGCAAGTTCGCATAATACTTCGGCAACTGTATCCTGATGAGGCAAGCGGACAGAGAAAGTTTCTTCGTAATGTTCAGCGAAATTGGCTTCCCTGCGTTTGTTGTTGATACTGTTGCCAGAACCTTGCTTCAATAAAAACATCCCTAACCCTCCCATCAGAATTTCTTCCATGCCATAATACTTGCGTTTCCGGGAATCTTTCACTTTGGAAAATGCGCGGATTAGCTCCGGAAAGCGTCTTTGCATCACGCGTTGATACGCAGTCAATATTTGTTGACCGCGTTCTACTAATGTTGGTATTTTTTCCTGTTCTTTCTATAGGAAAACTTCCTGTTAAAAAAAATAAGTGGAAAATAACGTATATTCTTTTGTATTTCAATAATTTATTGCTATCTTTGTATCAAAATAAAAACAACAGCCGCAAGGCCCAGTTATCACAACTTCCTTGCAGCTTAATTTTTTATAAATATGAAAGAACACTGTAGTTAGAAGCTCAGCCTCAACAACATAGGGACTGAAGCCCCTCTTTGTGTTCTGACTGCAAATTTAGCCGGAAATATTTATTTTTCCTAATCTTTTATCTCTTTTATTTGCAATGACTTAATTTTTAACATTTTTTCTCCCTGAATCGCTGCTTTACCTGAAATCCGTAAATTTTCCGGCAACTTTATCATAAACCGGTGTTTCTACACCGTTTTTTTTCGCCAAGTCTATCATAGCGAACAACAAGTCCCTTATTTCAGACTGATTCCCCTTTGCCAAGTCTTTCTGCATGGACGCCGTGCTGTCGGGAGTAAGGGCATCAAGCACTTTCAGATGCAATTCCACCTGATTCGCCGGAATCGCCAAACCTAACTTTCGGCCTATTTCCGTACTCTCTACAGACAAACCGGTAAAAGTATCACGCTCTTTCCCTTGTTTTTGCAAGGGACCCATCGGAATATCGTAATACGCACCAGTACATGCCATTGCCGAAATAAACGACCACTTGATAAAAGTGTCTCGGTTGATATCGTCCGAAAGAACCGTCTTTATGCCGCTATGCTGCAATTCGGCCTGAATGTTCTTCAATTCTGCTTCCGTAATAGCCTGCCCCTTCCGGGCGCCGAACAGTAAACGGAAAACTTTCCCTGCCTGCGTCACTTCGCCGGGACCGGAAACAAAACCAACGATATAGATGCAGCCGCTGAGAACCGACGGGAGACCCGTCAACTGCGCTAATTTTTCGCCTGTACCGAAAACATTTAAAACGGGTATCACCAGCGTGTTTTCATGCGCTGCATTCCTGATAAGTTCGGCTATGCTTTCCAAGGAATACGCTTTCACACAAACGAAAATAACATCGGCCTTGTCTTTGTACGCTTCTGCCGTACAGGATTTTATTGGAATAGTATGTTCGCCTTTCAGGGTAGACCGCAATTTCAGCCCCTGTTGGCGTAGGGCAG
>JAITNQ010000007.1 GCA_031290435.1 Candidatus Symbiothrix sp.
GTCCGCCTGTTCCTATAAACGGATTTACCAAAGCGGTGTAATCCTGTCCGCTACTCTTACAAGAAAACAGACAACAACACAATAGAAAATAAAGAAAATGAATTTGTTTCATACGTATAAAATTATGAATTATGAATTATAAATTATGAACGCTTTGTCATTATTTGTATTGCTCGACAAAAAACATAAAGAAGAACTTATTTAAGGACAAACTTACATGAAAATTTTCAGATTTACAAGTGCATGTAATAAAAATCGGATGCGTTCTGCGATATTCACCGTAAGCACCACTCACAAACCTGAAAAACCAAGACTACATTTTATTGAGCTATTGCTTGGCGCTCGAAGCACAAATACTATCTTTGTAGCTTAATAAATTTTAAGTTTCACTTAAAACCAGTAGTTTATGAATAAAGTATGTGGCCTTGATGTGCACAAAGATACGGATAATAACTGTTATTACAAACCTGACAGGTTTAGCGAATAGGCTTAAAATGTTCCGGTAAAAGAAAATGACGGCATAAACGGTGAAAGATGCACTTCCCCGAATGCTTACCGCAAAGTCGATATGACTCATTACTTGACGAAATGCCCAGGCTGCATTAAAGGGTCTTTTTCAGCCCCATCTTTGCCGTTTGTAAATTTTCAATTGTATTGAAGAACGTTTTCATTTTTTCAAATTCCGAAGCCGGGTAACGTCCCGGCGCTAATTCCAATTTTTGAATATAGAGGACTACGCCCTCTTGTTCTTCTATGGTCGCTTTGAAAGAACCGTAGTCAGAACTTATTTCCACCGGTTTCGGCTTGGTTTCCAATTCATAATTTTCAGGAATATGAAGCCGGATGGAATCGGTTTCGCACAGACTTGAATTCATTATCATATCGTATCTGCGGGTATTTCCGGTGAGCATACCCTTGAGCGAAGTGTAAGCCGGATTGGCAGGGAAAAACATCCGTGAACCGGTTTTTGACGCATATTCTTCGCATTTTACCGTATAAGAAAGATTCATCTCCGGCGATTCACTCAACATTTCTTCTTTTCTGACGTCACTTATCTGTGGTTTGTGTATTTTCAATAAATTCCCCAGAACTTCGCTCTCCTCTTTTGCATTCAAACCTCTCAGCTTATAGAACATCCGTTCAAAAATATCCATCTTGTAAGTGGAATGAACCTTAAACTCGGCATGTCCATCAGGCGACAAATTGACGTCAATGGTATTTATTTCTACATTATCCAATGGAGGATAGGATGGGAGCGTACAGAAAAAAGCGTCATTGTCGCCAATCGCCAAAGCATCGTGTCCTAAAATGCTTTTATGGATATATCCAAAAGGAAGCGTCTGACTGGTACATTCCAACCAGATCGTATCTTTCTCTGCTGGAACCATTAAAACAACATGGTTTGCCTGCGTAAAATTGGGGTAATCGGGAAAAAAACGCTTTTTCTCCGTACTTATAATGACATAATAAGAAGGAATCTCAATCGCGTCCAACAGGGCTTTCATGTAATTGGATAAGGCTTTACAATCACCGAAACCGGTTTTAGCAACCTCTTCCGCTTTCATCGGTTGCCAACCTCCAATGCCCAACTGAATACTCACATAATGAGTGGTATTTTGAAGATATTCATAAAGCGCCTTTACCTTATCGCGGGTTTGAGGATGGTCGCCGGTTAATTCCAAGGCTTTATCAATGGTTTTTTGAGGCAAGAAGTTTCTTCCTTTCAATAAACCAGCAGACCATTGTCCGAAAGTAGCCCAGTCGGCCATACTTCCGCAAGCGTTTTCCACACAAAATTTTTTGGGAGAAAGATAAATGACCGGGAACAGTTCGTTAGTCGGAGCAAAAGGTTCAGCCGGTAGCGCGCTGAAATGGCTGATTGACCATTGGTAGGTTTTATTTTGTTTCACCAACGATTGAACTGCGTCTATGTCTGTGCTTATTTTTTTTACCCTCAACTCGCAATCTTCCGGAATTTGCAGAAGATAATCCGCTTTTTCGACCGCCAAATGAAAGGCTGAAACCGGCGCAAAAGTGGGATACATCAAGATGCCGTTTTTATATTTTATTTCATAACTGTATTTTACAGTAACCGGATACGACGGAGTATAAAGGTTGTAAAAACTATGTTTTCCATCCGTAGCCAGGTTTGCTGAAAGAGCCGTCGTTGTTAAATCTTTCTTGGCTATTTTCTTGATGGATTTTCCGGCTTCGTTGAATATTTCGCCCGAAAAATTTTTCAATTCATGAAAAGAGTCTTCGTAAATATGAAAATCGGCAAAAGAATCGCCTTTGGAATTTAAAACGGTTACGGTATAGGTGATTTTGTAGTTTCCGTTATACAAATCTTGTTGAACGAATGTTTCTGAAGATTCGCGTACCACCGCAAAGGCATTTTCTTTCAGTTCGGAAGGAATGTCCGATACCGGATAATTTTGCGCCGAAGATAGCATAACAACAAAAAACGAAAAAAGGCAGGATAGAAAAAATCGCTTGTGTGTCATCGGATTCAAAGTTTTATAGTTTTTTAATGGTAATCCATTCATTCTCCTTATTGTACATTTTCGACCAGAAATCGCGAAGATTGGCATAGTCGGTCGCCAGAATAATACAGGTATTTAATTTCAATTTATATGACAATTGTACATTATTTTTAATTTGTTGTATTATATAACTAAAATCAATTAATTCGTCATCTTTGTATATAAATCTTTCTGAATCAGGAATTTCATCTACAACGTATCCTTCCGGAATGGCGAACGACACATTGATTCTCTGCTCATAAGGAAAAGAAAATTCTATCGGCAGTTTCCTTGTTTCGGCTTTAAAAGTATTGTTTTTCATTGCAAGAAACAACAAAGGATTGAAACTGATGACTTCGTCACCCAGACGGATATTATCTTTCAAAAAGCTATATGTTTCGGAAAAAGTGAAATTCGATGTGGTTTTTCCTTCCATCTTATAATCGGAAATAACAATCTCGTTTCTTGTTTCCAACGACTCGATATATTTTTCTTCATTTTCTGCTTTGTCATAAGATTGCTTAAAAGAATAAGCCACTTCACCTGAATGAGTTTCTATTTTTTTGCCTTCCAAGATTCCTTCTCTATTGAAATTCAATAATAAATTCACCCGGTTTATATTATTTCCGATTGCTGTCAAATCAATCCAATCGAAATTATTCCGGTAAATAGCTAAAGCTTTATCAACCATACAATCAACAGGTATGACATTAATATCTGTAAACGAGCGTGTAGCATCTAAATAATAAGTGTTTTTCCCGGAATAAACGCCCACAATGAAATAATTCAGGTTATCGATGCTGGGATAAGTGATTGGAATTCTTCCTCTGGAACGTAAACTCATCACTACCGGATGGGCTGTAAAACCGGCGTTTCGAAGTGCGTTGATTAATAAGGCATTGATTTCCGCACTTGAACCGGCGCCATCTTTCAGAGCCTTCGATTGATTTTCTATTCTCAAGGTAGACCGGTCATTCCATTTTATTTTGGAACGGATTAAGTTCAGAATAGCCCTTATCGAATCCGTTTCATTGGTTTTTCCTTCCATAACAGTTGGTAGTTCTTCTTTAAATAATCCTTTGTTGTTGAATTGTTTGCCGAACCAATCGTAATCGTTTAGCAATTCCACAATTTTATTCCACGTTTGCGCATAATCTTTGTAAAAGGCTCCCGGAATTTGAACACTCCTGATTTCAAAGTTTATCCGGGACTTAAAATCATTGTAATTCCACACATAATCTTCGTCTTTCAAAGCCGGCAAATCATTTACTTCTGCGCTTATTTCCTGCGCTGAACAATTCAACGTTTGGCTACGATAGATGTAGGTCTGGTTGATAGGTTTGGTAATTACGTTCATAGATTCATACCCTTTCGTTTCTTTATTGAATGAAAAATATTCAGGTATTTTTATTGTGAACAAGGCGTACTGAACCGGAATAGTCCGTTGAAATACAAAGTCTTCCGTATAATAATAATAAGGCGACGTCTTGGTATATTTATATTCGATAACAGAACCTGTTTTCACAGCGGGAAGCGCAAATTTAATCCGTTTACTATTTTCTGTAATATCTTCTGTAAAAATATATTCTTTCGAGAGTTTGGTTTTAACCACTTTATCTCCTTCCAAGTTATAAGTCCATCCGGTTAAACCTTTTATATTTTCCGGCAAAACGCTTGTTCTGCCTTTGTAAAAAGGAATACTCATTTCGGCAAAATGGTCAATTCCGTCTTGTGTGAATATTTTTATTCGCACAACATATTCGGTAACAATTTCAAAATCAGCTGAAACCGGATTAATCTGGTAATAAACATCGGCATTCTCATACAACACAACTGCCGAAGCCTCAGAATCTTTATCGTAGGAATTCATCACTAAAAGTTCTTGTGGACAATCTCCAAACTTGAATTTATTTTGAGCAAAAAGAGAAAACATGGAAGCAAGCAATACGAAAGTAAACAAAAATCGTTTCATAAATGTATATTTTAAATGTCTTTTTATTTCAAGGACAAAATTATAGAAAAAAAAATCAATAACCACAGATTTTCATGTATTTTTTCCACCCCTGCGCCGGATGATGGGCTAAAACTTTTTTTGAGGTGCTATTTTTTGCAAAATAAATTGTTTGCAGGTTTTGCCCTGCCCGAAAGACAATGCTATTTATGCAAATCCCGAACACGTACATTTTCTTGTTTCTCGTGTGCCGAATTTGGATGAAGAGAGTTTAGCAAACATTATTTCCAAGAGTTCGGAACGTTTCATCAATGACAACAAACTGAGTGTGGGACTGTTTCTATGGCAACAATCCTGTTCTGCTTTTTCCGTATCTAAAGGTGATATAGACAAAGTTTGTAAATACATATATAATCAGAGAGAGCATCACAGTACGCACACCTTTCATGAAGAAACTGAGGTATTTCTCAAATTTTATCAGCAGACATTAAATAGAAAATCCGAATAAGCTAATAAGGTTGGTAGATGAGATACATATTTTACTGCTACTAAGGGAATAGGGCTTCGGGTGACCGGAGGTCATATGAAGCCCTCTTCCCTTATTTTCAACCTCAAATTTAACGAAACAACCTTAGTAGCAATGGATTATGCATCTCACTTTCCTGCCTTATTAGCTTATTAGCTTATTCATTTTCAATAATTTATTTCTTAAGTAATATTTTTTTATCATGGATTTAATTAATTATTCTGAAAACCTGTCCCGCCGTCTTGTGTCGGCGGGACAATTC
>JAITNQ010000017.1 GCA_031290435.1 Candidatus Symbiothrix sp.
AAAAGTTAGTTTATTACACAAATTTATTAGAAGATTTAGAATGAAATTCACGCTACCACAAGATATGGAATCAATAAGGTATGATTTTCAATTTTACAAAAATCATATTTATAAAAAGAGAATAGTAAAAATGCGCTGGAACAATTGAAAGCAATTAAATGCCTAAAGCGGTAGCAAAATATAATTTATCGGGCGAGTTAGTCGCCACATACGCTTCTGTTAGGGAAGCCGCCAGACAAAACTATATGTCTCTCGGCTTTTTGTACCATCTATTGCGCAACTGAAATATCCCTGTGAAGATATTAGTTTGTTGGATTTAGAGGGTGAGATACGGAACGGATACTAACAACTTGTCCATTATTTAATCATACGATTCGATTTTTTATTGAATAGGATATTCTTTGATATATTGATAATCAATTTTACCGAATATTGAATCCGAGTTTTACGCCGGTTGTCAAGTATATCCCCTTGTATCCGAAGCCAAACATCGTTTCGTCGAATGGTTTTTTCCTTGAGTCGTAAAAACTGAAAGACTGCCCGACACCGCCATAATATTCAACGAAAAACAAACGTTTGAAAGGCGTGCGTCCTCCGAAGCAGAAACTAAGGGTGTATTTATTGAAATGTTGGGTAATCTGTTCATAGCCGTATGTATAGAGCGTCAAATCATTTTCCTGATATGGATGAAAATCATAGCCCGGATATTTTACTTTATAGAAAGTATAGGAAACGCCCGGATTGATAAAGAAAAGCGGAGAGAAATATAATTTGTAACCGGCTCCTATTCCGATGCCTTGCAATTTTGAAAAGTAATCGAAACCGGCGTTTGAAGTAGACCACCCGGAGTAATCGTAGTTATTGTCATAAGGAGGCAAATAATAAGGTGTGACGCTCAATTCAAACCATTCTTTTTGTGTCAGCCGTTTCTCCGCATTGATACGTAAACCTCCGTTGTAGAGATACAAGGGTTCGATGGAAAAAGCGTATCTCGGTAGCGGTTTTTCTGCCGACTGTGCATATGAACTGCCGGATAGAGCTTGTAAATAGAGGAATAGTAGGGATATATAAAGTATTTTCATTTTATTTTTCAATTATGTTTATTTTGCTTACAAATTTTATTTGGTCGCCGGTATAATCGAACTGATAGAAACCTTTGTCGGAACTGGTAAACAACAATCCGTTCATAGGAATCACATCGTAGGGTTTTATGGATTTTGCCTCGGCAATATGGCTCAGATCATCTTTCCAGACCGGTCTGGTAATATCCGTTATGTCGTAAATTTTAATCCCCTGCGCGGCGTCGCAAACGAATAATTTATTCCCGTCAACGCCTAATCCTTTCGGATAATTAAGTGTTTCAGTCGCAATTAGCGAAGGTTTTTTGATATCCGATATGTCGTAGATATTCAATACATTGGACGTATTCCCACACCATGTGTTTTCGGAACTCAAGGTGACGTAAGCATAATTGCCCGAAGCCACAACAGGGTCGCAACTGCGGATATGGGATACGAAAGACATTTGCTGCGGAAATTCGGGACGGGTGATGTCGTAAATATACATGCCGTCCTGCGAACCGATAAAGAGCAAGGTATCCATACCAAATATGGTTTCTATACCAAAGCCCAGACTTTGCTCTTTCCGATCCATGTATTCCG
The DNA here is from genome assembly GCA_031290435.1 of Candidatus Symbiothrix sp. Lineage (GTDB taxonomy): Bacteria > Bacteroidota > Bacteroidia > Bacteroidales > Azobacteroidaceae > Azobacteroides. The sequence continues at coordinate 1,662 of JAITNQ010000017.1, forward strand.
GTTGGGATGGATTGGATAAATCAAACAAACTTAGCGAATTGTTATCTACAGTGTACAGATAGTCCCCGGCAATCGTAAACCGGGCCATGGAGCCGCCTTGCCCCGAACTGCCGAAATCCCCGAATGAGTCGCTGCCTTCCGAACAAGCTACAATTGTGAGTAATCCCACAATACAGGTACATCCTATTTTATCAAGTAGTTTCATCATCATCATTTTTTATCCGGGTTTTTCTTCCATTCTACAAGCACATAATTTTCCCTGTCGTTGTTGTAAAACATACTGTTGTCGGGAGCCAAGGGTTCGGGAAAAACATTTTTAATCCGTTTGCTCACCGTTTTGGTAAGTAAGTCGATAGCCACCAAATCCACCGCGTTATCTACATACATCACATTTTCTTTCACGGCCATGTCGATGCATCCGGGAGCAACTATAAACCCCTCCTTTATCGGATTGTACGGGTCTGAATTGTTGATAACATGCACGCCTTTATACCGCTCATTGATATAAATATAGGGTGATTTGAAATAGATCTTACCCGGATTTTCCAGATCCCTGGCCAAAGCATGGTAGGATACCGAATTATCAAGGTCGCTGCGTTTCATAAATACGGGAATATAATTCCAATACCTGAAATACGTATCCGAAAATGAGGTATTCAGCACAAATATCCCCATCAGAAGGAGTACGGCGATTGGGAAAAATAGTTTTGCTTTCATTCTATTTATAATTTTTTTTCTAAGATTATATAGAATCCGTAGATTCTATTATATAGACGTAAATAAGTCTAAAAACGTTGCATCAAGGCCAAATAATTAACTATATTTAACAAAAAATAGCTGATCCATAATGGAAATTCGGATGCAAAAATTGCATTTTTCATGGATTATACAGTAAATTTTTCCCCAAGGGCTAATATTTAGGAAAATAAATACGATATAATTGCATAATTTTTTTTACTTTTGCACTATCGTTTACTAAAAAAAAAGCATTTGTGAGTAATATCAATTATGATTTAACGAAGATAAAAGCCTTTGTCTTTGACGTGGATGGCGTATTATCACCGGAGGCAATCCCCTTACATCCGTCCGGAGAACCTATGCGGGTGATCAATACCAAGGACGGTTATGCCATGCAGTTAGCCGTAAAAAAAGGATATATATTGGGGATCATTACGGGTGCGGATTCCAATGCCGTCAGGATTCGTTTCGAAAGTTTGGGATTTCAGTATATTTACACGAAAGCGAAAAATAAAATCAATGAGTTGGTGGATTTTATCCGGAAAACGGGTTTGAGTCCGGAGGCAATCTGTTATGTCGGCGATGATATTCCCGATTATGAAGTGATGAAAACAGTCGGGTTACCGGCTTGTCCTGCGGATGCGGTTCCCGAAATCAAGGAAATAGCCAAATACATTTCCGCTAAAACCGGTGGGATGGGAGTAGGGCGTGATATTATTGAGCAGGTGTTGAAAATGCAAGGCGATTGGATGCAAGGCGATGCATTCGGATGGTAAAAAGATATGGATATGTTGGAAAATATTTTAAAATACAAAGTTGTTTTAGCATCGAATTCGCCCAGGCGGAAGGAATTGCTGTCAGGTCTGGATATAGATTTTGAGGTAAGGACGCTTTCGGATATAGATGAATCTTATCCGGAGTTCTTGTGGAAAGAAGAAATCCCCATCCATATCGCAAAATTGAAAGCGGAGGCTTATTGGGATTACATGCGCTCTGATACACTTTTGATTACAGCAGATACGATTGTTTGGTTGGAGGGGAAAGTATATGAAAAGCCACAAGACGAAGAAGATGCCAAAAATATGTTGCGGATACTTTCCGGCCAAACGCATGAAGTAATTACCGGCGTTTGTGTTACAAGTACATATAAGCAAGAGGCATTTCATGCTTTATCCAAAGTCAGGTTTGCAGAATTGGATGAAGCGGAAATTGATTATTATGTCAAAAAATACAAACCTTACGACAAGGCAGGTGCGTATGGTGTGCAGGAATGGATTGGTTATATTGGGGTAGAAGAATTGAACGGTTCCTTTTACAATGTGATGGGACTTCCGGTCAAAATGCTATATACCTGTCTGAAAAACTGGGATTAATAAATTAAGGTAATAATAAATATATGCATCAGTTAACAATCATAAAAATCGGAGGGAAAATCATCGAAGACCCGGAATCATTGATTGCCTTCCTAAAGGATTTTGCTTTGATAGCAGGCTACAAGATTTTGGTTCACGGCGGCGGTAGTTTGGCTAACCAATTGGCGGAAAAATTGGCTATTCAGACCCAGATGGTCGATGGTCGGCGAATCACCGACGAAGACACCTTAAAAGTGGTAACAATGGTTTATGCCGGCTTGGTAAATAAGAACATTGTCGCTAAATTACAGTCAATAAAGGTAGATGCGATTGGTTTGACCGGAGCCGATATGAATCTCATCCTTTCCGTGAAAAGGCCGGTAACGACTATTGATTACGGATTTGTAGGCGACGTGAAAGAAGTAAATGTATCGGTGCTGTCGGATTTGCTCATACAGGGCTATATACCTGTTTTAGCTCCTCTTACACACGATGGAAATGGCCTTTTACTGAATACGAATGCGGATACGATTGCAGGAGAAATAGCCAAAGTTATGGCATTTGATTTTAACGTGCGTCTGATTTATTGCTTTGAGAAGAAAGGCGTGTTGAGCGATGAAAACGATGAAAACAGCGTAATTCAAATCCTTGACAAGGAACTTTTCCAACAATATAAGGAGGAAGGAATCATCAAAGGAGGTATGATTCCAAAATTAGAAAATGCTTTTCAGGCGAAAGCCAGTGGTGTAAAAGAAGTGATTATCACACAAGCTTCCGACATTAATACAGCGAAAGGAACTTGTATCAAATGAGAAAATCTTTTGAAATGGTAGCGAAGACCTTATACGGTCTGGAGGAAATATTGGCAGCCGAACTGATTGAATTAGGCGCCAACGAAGTGCAAATCGGGCGGAGAGTCGTGTCGTTCGAAGGAGATATAGAGTTGCTTTATAAAACGAACTTCTATTGTCGCACAGCATTACGTATATTGAAACCCATTGCGCAATTCAAAGCCGTGAATCCTGATGAGGTGTATGAACAGGTCAAAAAATTGGATTGGACAAAGTATCTGCCCGCCAAGAAAACGTTTGCTATTGACGCTGTTGTGTATTCGGAAGCGTTTTCGCATTCCAAATTTGTGGCTTATCGCGTTAAAGACGCTATTGTTGATTATTTTACGGAACAGGAAATGGCGCGTCCTTCGGTACGGATTAATAATCCCGACTTGCAAATCCATCTCCATATTTCCCATACCGAATGTACGCTTTCTCTTGATAGTTCGGGAGAATCCCTGCACAAAAGAGGATACCGTATTGAAGAAACGGAAGCGCCTATCAGTGAAGTACTGGCTGCCGGTATGATTCTGAAAACAGGATGGAAAGGTGAAAGTAATTTTGTCGATCCGATGTGCGGATCCGGCACCTTACTGATTGAAGCTGCTCTGATTGCATTGAATATTGCTCCGGGAGTGTTCAGGAAACAATACGCTTTTGAGAAATGGGAGGATTTTGATGCGGAATTGTTCGAAAAAATCAGCACCGACGACAGTCGGGAAAAAGAATTCAAATTCAAATGTTATGGCTCGGACATTTCCCAGCAAGCCATCATCATTGCAAATAGAAATGTGAAAAATGCAGGACTCTCCAAATATATTGATTTGAAAATATTGCCTTTTCAGCAGATGGAGGAAAGTCCGGGCAAGGGAATACTCATTACCAATCCCCCTTATGGCGAACGACTCAATCCCAGAGATTTAATGAGTCTGTACGCTATGATAGGGGAACGTCTGAAGCATGTCTTTTCCGATTATGATGCATGGATTATTTCATCCAATCCCGAAGGATTCGACCATATCGGATTAAAACCGGCATCTAAAATGCGCTTGATTAACGGCGCTTTAGAATGTGAATACAGACAGTATAAATTGTTTTCGGGGAAACAAAAGGAATATAAAAAAGAATTACTGAAAAAACAATAATGAAACGGTTTATTTATATTTTTGCTTTTACATGGATGGTTATACAAGTTTCCGCTCAAGAAAAAATATTTACACTCGAAGATTTGATTCCGGGCGGAAATTCATACACAAATTTCACCCCCAAAACGGCCTATCGTGTTCAGTGGTATGGCGACGATTTGATTTTTCCGGATAAAGAGGAAATTTTTTTAGCCAATCCTAAAAAACCGGATGAAAAAAAATCATTATTGACAAAGGCAGCATTGAATACCCTGTTAAAGCAGACAAATCTGGAAATTAGTCAGCTTTCCTTTACTACAATAAACAATAAGCCTTTAGCCGCAATTCGTATTCCTACGGAAAACAAACAGGTTTACCTTGATTTGAAGCACAAAACCCTTGCTTTTGAAACGACATTCCGGCAAGAATGGGAAAATGCCGATTTTTGTCCGAAAAACAAGGAAACGGCTTATACAAAAAAGAATAACTTGTATATCGACAGGGAAGGCCAAACGATAACGGTAGCTGAGGATACCGATGAGGCTATTGTGTACGGACAAGCCGTTCATCGCAACGAATTTGGCATTACAAAAGGAACATTTTGGTCGCCTGAAGGAAATTACTTGGCTTTTTACCGGATGGATGAAAGCATGGTAGGCAATTATCCTTTGGTAGATATTTCAGCAAGGGAAGCGCAATTGAAAAATAACAAATACCCCATGGCAGGAATGACCAGCCATGAAGTGACTCTGGGTATTTATAACCTGTCTTCAAAGACTACAACGTATTTGAAAACCGGAGAACCGAAAGACCATTATCTGACCAATATTTCATGGGATCCAAACGAAAAATTTATCTATATTGCCGAATTAAATCGTGGACAAAATCAGCTGCAACTGAACAAATATGACGTCGAAACCGGCGAAAAAGCGCTGACTTTATTCGAAGAACAGCACGATAAATACGTGGAACCACAGCATCCTTTACAATTTCTAAAAAATTTTCCTGACCGGTTTATTTGGCAGAGTCAGCGAAGCGGTTATAACCATTTGTATTTGTACGATACTTCGGGAAAATTGATTCTCCAATTGACAAGCGGAAATTACAGTGTAACAAATAGTATCGGTTTGGATATAGCTGAAAAAAATGTTTTTATCGTTACAAATGAACTGAATCCTATTGAATTTCAGGCATACAAAGTAGCGTTGAAAACCGGGAATAAGACGCAACTGACTTTTGAAGCCGGGGTTCATCAACCCAATATTAATTTATCCGGTAACTATATGATAGACAGGTATTCCAATTTGGATACCCCGCTTAATATCGACTTGATTTCCACGGAAAAGCCCAAGCCTGTCCGTTTGCAAACAGCAAAAAATCCTTATTTGGGGTATGCCATGCCGACAATTTCTTTGGGCGCCATCAAGGCGGCCGATGGGAAAACGGATATTTTTTATCATTTGGTCAAACCGGTAAATTTCGATTCTTCCAAAAAATATCCGGTTGTGATTTATGTTTACGGAGGGCCTCATAGTCAGGGTATCAAAAACAATTGGCTTGGATCGGTGCGCGGTTGGGATATTTATATGGCGCAAAAAGGATATGTTGTTTTTTCCTTGGATAATAGGGGGACAAGTAACAGAGGCGCTGATTTTGAGAATATTACGCATCGGCAATTAGGGATTATTGAAACTGCCGACCAAATGGAAGGGGTGAAGTATCTCCAATCCCTGCCTTATGTAGATGCCGACAGAATAGGTGTTCATGGTTGGAGTTACGGCGGATTTATGACCGCTAACCTGATGCTTCGCCATCCGGAAACCTTCAAAGCAGGCGTTGCGGGAGGCCCGGTTATTGATTGGAAATATTACGAAATCATGTATGGCGAACGTTACATGGATACGCCGGAGGAAAATCCGGAAGGGTATGCGCAAACAGATATGAACAATCTGGCAGGAAACCTGAAAGGCCATTTTCTGATTATCCATGGAGACGAAGACCCCACGGTGGTCTGGCAAAATAGTTTATCTTTTCTGAAAGCTTGCATTAAAGCGCGCACCTATCCCGACTATTTCGTTTATCCCGGACACGGACACAATATGATAGGTCCGGATCGGGTTCATTTGCATGAAAAAATAACCCGGTATTTCGAGGATTATTTGAAATGAAGTACTATTTTCTCATTGCGAAATATTTTTCAAATAAAAGGTCAGTCTCTTTTTTGTTAGAGACTGACCTTTTGAAAATATTCTATACCTTACTATTTATTTTACCACTTTTACCGTAGTCAAACCATATTTTAAGATATAAACGCCATTTGCCAACATTGAGGTATTGATCCGGTTGCTACCTGCTTTTACATTTATGTTTAACAAGGCTTTGCCTGACAAGTCATAAATAAGCACATTTCCGTCTGTTGTTGTATCTATTAGGATATAATCGGTAAACGGATTCGGATAAACGGCAATATTGTCCGTGTTTACGGATGAAATACCGGTAGTGTTTAAAGTGGATTGGGTAATTGATGCTTTTCCCGATACATTTCCGTAATTATCAACCGCCACAACACTTAATTTATAGGATGTAGCAGGAGCTAATCCCTCAAAGAGATAGGCTGTTTCGGTAACTGTTGCAACAAATACATCGTCTAAATATACCTGATAACCGGCTATCAGGCCATCGTCTGTGGATGCTGTCCACGAAAATGCCAAAGTTGCTTCCATTGCTTCAGCTTGCAAATTGGCAGGTGTTGAAGGAGGCGTATCGTCAGTAAAAGCTATATATAAAACAGCATCTCCCAATACTTCGCTCAGGCTTGTTCCATCGCGTTCTGTGTACCAAATACCGGTATAACCCTCTTTTGTTATTTCCGGTAATCTACCGTTTGTGTATATAATGCCGGTTTCATTATCCAAATTATTGGTATAAGTTACCTGATAAACCGCATTGCCCTTTAAAACGGGGAATACATCCGTACCGATGTTTTGACCAAAAGCGCTGCCCAACAACCAAGTCACTTCGCCGGATGCGAAGGCTTCGGCGGTTTTTACGGTAGCCGTATCGGCATAAGCGTTTAAAGTGTAGGTGTTATTCAGCGTGCCTGCTGCTATACCTACAGCGGTTGCTCCGGCAATGGCGCCAACCGAACCAGCTGAGGCAACAGTACCTACATTGTAAGCGTTGGTAATGGCGGTTGTTGTGCTAACCGAGCCGCTAATACCTGCAACATATGCTGTTCCTGTACTGCTAACTGTACCTGTATTCAGTGCATTTGTAACAGGAGCTGAGTCCGATGCGTCGAATACGCCGCCTGTATTGTTGACGCCGGAAATATTTCCGCTGTTCGCTAAATTATTAATAACAGCCGTAGCTGCGCCGGTACCTGCTGCAAAACCGCCTATACCACCCACACAAGTACTTGTTCCTGTGATTTCCGCCGTATTGGTAGAATTGGTCAAAGTAATAGCCGCTGCTAATGAATACCCCAGCACACCGCCTACATACATGGCGCCGTAAACACTTACCTTATTGTGACAATTATCAATAACCGAAGTTCCGGTAGCGTAAGCAACAATACCGGCTACATAACTGGTGGCGCTTTTTACATTTCCGGCTACGGTAAGATTCCGAACGGTAGCGCCGCTGATATAACCGAACAAGCCTTGATAGGTTGTTGTTGCATCAATATATAGACCTTCTATGGTCTTGTTGTTTCCTTCAAATTTGCCTTTGTATTGATAGGCTGTGGTATTGTTTCCAATTCTTGTCCAAGAGAAACTACCAAGGTCAATGTCGTTAACCAATACCGCAGCATATTCGTTTTGTTTGTTTGCAGTAGTACTTGTATTTACGGCATTAGCAAACCAAGCCAATTCGTATCCGCTTGTAATTTTGTAATAATCCAAAAGACCTTCAAAGACACCGTCCATTACATCGCTTTCTTCCTGCGTTACCTTTTGCGGCTCGGTCCGCGTTATACCATCCCAGCCATTTGTACCGGTTGCGGTTAGGGCAATTTCGATATTTTGTGTTTTCGGGCTTGATGAAGATATGGAATAAGAGCCGCGCAATGTGTTATATCCTGCAAGAGTTACAACGTAGTTATAAGTACCGTAACTTTGAACATAAACAGTGTCGTCAGTGGCTGTCAATGTTTGCTTCTTTCCATCTAAAACAACAAGGCTTGCACCGTCAGGCAGACCTGTAAAATTAACGGTGTATAGCTCAAGAGCATTCACTGTTACGGAAAAATCGGGCAATGCGCCAAAAACGGCATTGACCTGAATAGCAGCGAAATTGGGCGCTCTGCCGAAATCAGGAGACGTATTCCGGTGATTACCTACAGGGTCGCCAAAATTACTTGTCCTGAGCATGCCATGCGAAAAATTAAGCGTTTTTGTGACGTCCCAGTTAGTAGGAACAGTAAATGTAAGGGTCTGTGCGCTTTCCGTTGAAGCATAAGCGTATTGATTGGCTGGTGATTGTAGTGGTGCGGTTATTCCGCTTCCACTTGGAATGCTGTCATATTGTACGCGAGCCGTAAAATTGTAGATACCCGCCATTTTATTTGCCGGGTGGAAAAGTCCATGGAAACAGACAGATACGTTGTCGCCCGGTTGAATTTGTTCGCCGGGGTTGCTTGCATTTAAAATATCGTATCCTGTGGGTTTAGCGGTAAACACCTGATATTCCGATCTACCGTTGGCAGCAGTCAGTTTGACAATGTTGCGTCCCTTGAGAAGACGAACCGTATAACTGCCATCTGCATTTGCTGTTACGCCTGTGGCTGAAAATCCATTGTAGGTAGCACTATTTGTTCCTATTACAGGATAAGCTACTGTTACAGAAGTTACGCCGACGGGTTTGAAAGTATAATCGTATCCTCCGGTTGATTCGAGATAATAAAATACATCGTGTTCGGCATCTACATTATCAACAGCTAATTTAACAACGGTTGCACCGGTGTTTAATGATCCTTCATTTATTTTGATATTGGGTGTAATACCTGATTCACCTTGGCCAACTGTTACCACAAAAGCGCCGGTGTTTTCGGGCCAGATGGCGCTCCAGTCGCGCCCCATCGTATAAGTACTGTTAAGAGCAATGGCATCGTAAGTCACCAATACGATGGCTATTCCGTTGCTCTTGGCAGTTATCGCTCCTTTGCTATTGACTTCTACGACAGAATTATCTACTACGCCATTTTCGTTGATAACGGCATAATGAAAATCAGGCTCAATAAAGTAATTGTTGGTGGAGTTATCCGTCAATTCCCAAGAACGCATACTGAGCATACGGTGCGTACCGCCCGGCGCTAATTTTAAATGTCCTCTTTCATTAATATTCAGGAAAATATCGCCCACATTGTATCCGCTATTCGATTTTACATCGTAGTCTATCCTTTTAGGGTCGGCAGAAGCAAGCATTTCGGCAGTAATTTCGAATGGCGCCAAAGTTGCTGTCATATTAAATTGTCCGGCATGAGTCAGTTTGCCTGTTTGCGATACACGGTAATTGTACACTTGGCTGGCAGCAAGTTTAAAGTTATAGACTGTTTTGCCGCCTACAGACGTAGTGTTCAATGCTTCTACTTCGGTGAAATCTACAAAATGAGCCGTTTTTTTGCCGACAAACAAGCTTGCATCTTCCGGCACAGTAATGCTGTAAGGATAGCCCATCGGTATGGCGCTTGTTACAGTTCCCGTGGTTGCCGTTATGGTAGCCATTGTACTGTAAATCAGGTAGCCTTCTGCCAAACGTGCAGCAGAAGGAACCAAATCCGTATAGTGGGAATTGCCGACATGCATTAAAAAGGTAATGCGGTTGGCGGTAACAGAGGCGCCGGGAGTCGTAACATTCAGGACGCCTTCGCGGCTTACAGTCCTGTGCTCGACTGTGTAATCCGTTCCCAATATCCAACCGCTGTTGGTCGCGCCTGCGGTGATTGTAGCGATACTAAAATTTTGCGTATCTGCATCGGTAACGGTCAGTTCTATTGTGCCGTTTGAAATGCTGCCGCCTACACCAAGCGCCGACAGGATATAACTTCCAGGGGCGGTGCTGAAACTGTATTTGTTACTCGTTGGGATACCGACATCAACCGGCGTTCCCGTCCCTTTTTCAGCCAGCGTCATGGTGGGGCTGGTGGCATTCATGGTAATGGAGACATCCACTGCCATAGCGTTAATTACTGCAACGCACAAAAAGGCGATGCTAAAGAAAATTTTCTTCATTTTTTTTGTTTTTAAATTAATGATTATTACCCCTACTCCCCTAATAGGGGACTTTACTGTGCAAAAATTGTTCATATCACTGCTCTAAAATCCCCTATAGGGGGTTGGGGGTATTACTATTTTTATTGTTTTTGTACTGTATTTCAGAATATAAACGCCTTTTGGCAAATTAGTGATGTTCGTATTGAACAAACGCAATCCCGACAAGGTGTAAACAGCGATAATTTTGTCTTCGACATCAGGCGCATTGATAGCTGTAGGAAGACTGTCGGTTGAAATCCGGACAAATGCTTTTTCTGATTTATTCCCGGCGGCATCCACCGCTTCCACTTCAATCCTGTATTCCGTTGCAGGTTCAAGCAACGTCAATGTATAATCTGTTCCGGAAACTCTCTTTTCTCTTTGACCATTCAGGTAAATGTTGTATCCGGTTACGCCGACGTTATCGGTCGAAGCCGTCCAAGTAAGGGCAATGGTTGTTTCTGTCGGAATAGCCGTCAATTGAGTAGGCATACTTGGAGGCGTTTCATCAATAGTTGCCGTATCTATGCTTGCTCTATCAGACAGTGCATTTTCATTATCAATCGCTTCTACCCCCAATTTATAGGCAGTAGCAGGCGTAAGTCCCTCAAATAAATAGTGGGTTTCCTGCACTGTTGCTATCCATTCGTTGTTCAGATAAATATGATAACCGGCTACACTGACGTCATCGGTTGAGGCATTCCATGTTAATCCGATGGTGGTTTCTGTAGGGGTAACTTGCAGATTAGTAGGTCTGGACGGTGGCGTATTTCCTGTGTTTTCAGGAACTCTGACCTGCAATTTATCCATACAAAAATAAACGGCTGTATTCGGTCCGTAGATAGGGTCGGCATCGGTCGTTTCCATGGTAAAGTAAAATCCGGTTACTGTGCCGAGTGACGACAAATCCACCCATTCCCAATCCGGGCTTTGGATTAATTGTCCGTTTTTGTATTCAGCCAAGGTATATTCCACCGGATTGCCGACATCTTCGCCCGCTTCATTTAAACCGTGTATGTAAAGTTTAAAATAATCGCCTTCACCGAAAGCATTGGAAAATCCATCGCCATGTTCAATGCCGTAATAGGGCCAAGGATGGCTACCGATATATATGCCTATCGCTTCATACGCATTTCCACCATTGATATTGGCTTGCAGGCAAGGTCCCCTTCCCTCGTTCATCTCCAGCCAATCTCCCCAATAAGCGACCAGATAGGGAATGCCCTTCTGTGTCACTATTTTTCCGTTATTGTCTTTTACCGGATTTCCGTTTGCATCTGTTTGAATGCCTCCGCCGGCCATACAGCCCCACTGATTGGACAACCATGCATCGGAACTGCCCAAAAGACCGTAGTCTGTATTGTCGCCGTTGGTGCAATAAGTGAAACCATCCCAATAGGACATACTTCCGCCGACGTCCGTACCGCCTCCGCCATTGAACAAGTGTGTGAATTGGAAAATATCAAATTCGATAACCGGATAATTGTTGGAATAGGTTTCTGTCCAAAAACCTTTTTCCGCATCGAGTGTAAATGTTGCCGGATTACTTGTGGCAGATAGATTTAGTGTGATAATGTCACCTGCAATCTTTTCAACAGTCGCATTCGGGTGTAAATCTTCGGCCCCCATTACTTCGGTAGATGTTTCACCCAACCAACCGCAATACTGATTTACTCCGGTATACACTTTAATAAAATGGACAGTCGGCAGATGCACTTTATTCCCATTCTTATCAACAGCCCATTCGATATTGAAATTAGAGCGCTCATCGGTATTTGGATGAGTATCCACATATCCCCAAGCGTAAGCATATTGTACATAATAGGAACCTTTTCCACTTTCGTCGATATAGTTATCCGCTAATTTTGTTCCTTCAAAAACCAAGCAATCCGCTTCTATCCATTCGGGCCAATACGATTGGTGATGATACACATTACGTGAGATATAGCCTTGTTTCCCCTGATTATCAATCCACTTAATATAAGTGGTGTCATTCAGGTAAGGATAATTCATATCCGGCGTTGGTATTTTATCGGCTGTGGGTTTATAATAAGTGATTTTATAATTATGAATGGTTTCGGGATTGTAATATTCACTGCCTGCTAACTCATACCATTCGTCGTCGGGGCGTCCGTTCCCATTGGCATCATAAGCAACCATAACAATTCCGGGTTCACAACTTCCACCTTCTTTTGGCGCGTCCGGATTCGGATTGGCATTGGCATAAAAAGCATTTCCCAATATTTTGAAATCGTATTGTCCCGGAACATTGACAACAGGATGGTCAAAGCCAAAGACTATATATCCTCCATATCCTCCCAGTGAAACCAAAATTTTTTCTTGGCCTTCAATGGATTCTTCAGCCTTCAGAGCCATTTCCCGGCTATTGTCTCCCGATTCATATTCCGGCAAGTCGTTCACAAATTGTCCGGGAGCAGGCAGGAAATCGTACACCTTGTAAATATAAGGCGATATTGCTTGTTTTTCATTGCGGACTTGACCCGCAATCCCATGAAATACGTTAATAAATACGATCAGTAGGAGATTGCGGGTCATGCCCGCAATGACAATCTTTTTCATTTCTTTCATAATTCTTATTTTTCATTGTTTTTTAATTCTCCGAGAAATACAAAATGCGCCGGAATATCGCCTGTCCTCACATTCCATTTTTGCTTACCGTCTTTGTCGAAACAATACAGCGTTCCGGGCGATACGTAATTTTTGGCATCGGTTACATAGATGTCTTTGGTAATCGGATTAACCATGATGCCATAAGGAATTTTAATTTTTTGTTCCGTGCCGTCCGTAATAAAATTTTTAGTTACAATCTCTTTTTTTACAACATCCACAATACCATAAGTGATTTCATTCGACATGGAGATATAGCTCCATTCCACGCTGTACAGATAAAGCGAATCGCCATCCAAATGGAAGTTTGACACGGCAATATTGAGCGAATCAATCAGCACATCTTTTTTTGTATCAATCCAATAAAGGCGGGACGGCTGGTTGTAATAATCGCCACGGGAAGTAACCCACAGATTACCCTGTTTATCGGCTCTTAGATGATGTAAGTTTCGGGCGATTTCAATCCGTTTTGTTTCAGCAAATTCCTGAATATCAATGACCGACATCGTGCTTTCGTAATTGGGAAACATATATCCACCCGAATTTGCCACATAGATTTTATTCCCAACAATCTCCAATTCATCCGGCTGAAAACCCACCAAGCAACGTTCAATTACTTGAAAGGTAGCAGTATCTACTTTGGCTACATAACCTAATTGTTCGTAATTGGGATTCAGTTCCACAGGCCCGGCATACGAAGTGACGTAGGCATAGCCTTCATGAAACCGAATATACCGGCAATTCGGAATGTTAATCTGTCCCAATCGTTTAGCGGTGTATTTATCCATCACTTCTATTTTATTGGAGCAATTGATAACTGCATAGAGTTTGCTGCCGTAAATCTTAATATCATTGCCTACGTCACCCAATTCCTTGGGAACGGTAGGATTGGCAGCGGCGAAGATATTACGGTTATATTCGCCTGTTTCGTAATCGTAATAATCCAAGGTAGATTTATTGCTTCCCATATTTCCCTCATTCAGCAGGTAGAATCCTTGAATGGAAGTGTATTCCGGAATAGCTACAGGGACGGTTTCCGGAATAAAGATTTCCGTTTCTTCGCGGCAGGAAATCAGCATGATTAAAAAAAATATGCATAAAAAATGTTTCATATTTTGCTATTTATAAATGATGTATTAACTTTGCGCATATAAATTCTATAATTATGGTAACAGTAGCGATTGACGAAACGACAGCATTGGGGAAACGTATCCTCCATGAATTGTCTGAGAATTCCAATGTCGGACAAGTGAAAGATTTTGAAATCCAGATAGATGAGAATGGCGTTCCCATTGGTTACACAGTGGATGAAGTCTTTGCTGAAATAGATCATAATTTGTCTGAACATTATGGTGTTGATTTTGCTAAAGTGTCTCTATTGATAAATTCAGGAGAATTGGACTTGGATGAACTAACAGAAGAATTGTTACTTGGTCCGGAATTCAAATATGAGCCGTATCCCGGATTTAAACCCAAACCACTTTCTGCGGACTTTAAACCTGATCCTGAAATAGCTGCATTGTTTTCCGAACGATGAAAAAATATACCATTGTCATTACTGAAAAGGCAAAAGCAGATATGCAAGTTTTTTATAACCATATTCTTCATGAACATAAACAACCTTTGACCGCTCTTCGTAATAGAATTGAACTTCGTAAAACCCTTCAGAAACTCTCTGTTTATGCAGGTTCTATATCTATTAGCTAGAGTAATTACATCCAGTCTTTGTACGGGCCGGATGCGCGGCGTATCAACTACAAGAAAATGGCTATTATTTATGTAATCCACAGCCATTATGTTTTTATTAAGGGGGTTATTGTCGGCGCTCTGATTCATTAAATGTTCTCTCATATTTCCATTTTTAATATTAGTTTATAGTTGCGTCCCGGCATCGGATAATTCAAGACTACATCATAGTATTGATTCAAGATATTGTTTATCTCTGCCGAGAGTTTGCATTTTATTTTCCTGTAACTAAACGTTTTTCCAAGCGTTAAATCGTGGGTGTACCATGGTTGTTCATAATTTTCGCGGATGTTGGAGGAATTGTGATAACGTTCGCCGACATAGATAAAACTGTAGTTCATATCCCATGTTTTCCAACGGATGTTAGCAATGGCCGAACCGCTGTGCCACGGAATATAAGCTATCTGACGGCCATAGGTTCCCGATTCGGGGTCGTTGTCGGAAGGGTCGCTGAAATCCTGCGCCTTCTGATAGGTGTAATTCAGGCTGACGCCGATTATTGGTAGAGACGCAAAGCCTTGTGTCTCTACGTGTGCGGAAACATCCACGCCGCGGATTTTCACATAACCGATATTCATCATCATCCAGCGGTATTGTCCGTTGCCTTTGGGTACAGCAATAATTTTGTCTGTTACCTCGTTATAATAGGCGTCTGCCCTAAATTGTAGAGACGCTATTAATAGTGTCTTTACCTGTGTTTCATATTGAAATCCCAAATTGTATTGCGTAGTATATTCCGGGCGAAGGGAAATATTACCTATATCGGTGTAGTATAAATCGTTGAAGGTAGGCATCCGGAAAATACGCTTGTAAAATGCCCGTAGCAGTAGGGGCGACTCTTGCAGTCGCCCAAAAGGTTGGTAAGACAGAAAAATTGCAGGCGTGTATTCCTGTTTATCATCAGGTGATTTTCCCTCTTTCCCTGTGGAGAGAGGGTCAGGGGGTGAGGTGCGGTCAAAAACGAACGTTCCTAATAGACTTGCCTGCGCTTTCAGGCGTTTCCATTCAAAAGCCGTAGCCAAAGCCACAAGAATAGTATTCCGTTGAGGATAAACAAAATCCTGCAAAGTGGCGTCCAAGGTATTCCATTGATAATCGGTAGAGAAATCAACATCCCATTGCGGCAGGATGGAATATTTATTGGCGACTGAGGCATAAAATTCCTGCTGTAGGAAAGTATTGTCGATATACATTAAAGTCGTATCCGGATTCAGGTAGCGCATCCGGTCGGCGGCATATTTCATGTTTATCAACATTGCATGTCTATCGGACAATTGTTTTTGAAAATTGCCTTGTGTGAAGAAATTCCTATCCCATTGCCGTTGCGAACGCTTCCATATATTATTGACAATGGCGCCGGGGATTCCTTTTTCCGAATCGTAAAAATAGGCCTTGATATTCCATTTACCTTCTTCCATAAAACCGTTCAATCCGCCTTCCAGCCGCAGGGAATGAATATTCCCGTTTTGACGGACAGCAGTCGTATCCCATGCTACCGTTCCATCGTGTAACATTTTGCGATAGCGGAAAGGGTATTTTCCCGAAGAATAAATATATTCGGCATTGAGGCTTGTAGAAACTGGGCGAGCTCCGTCTTTACCGATTTGCTGTTCCCAAAGGATAGAAGGATTCACCAGGTCGAAAGAACCCGTGCGGAAAAAAGATTTGACATTAGTTGTTTTTCCGTTTGTAAATCGTGGACGTTGTGTACGCAGGTAAATCGTTCCTGCCGAGCCAAAGTCTTTGGCAGATTGGAAGATTTCGCTTTTTTGTCCATTGTACAGCGAGATTTCTTCGATGTTATCTAAAGAGAATTTGCCAAGGTCTATTTGTCCATTCTGTGCGTTACCAAGTTGGATGCCATCGTAGAAAACACCCATGTGATTTGTTCCCATGCTGCGGATATCGACTGTTTTCAGTCCGCCGATGCCACCATAATCTTTGATTTGTACACCTGAAAAGTAACGAATAGCATCGGCAACGGAAAAGCTGTTGAGCGCCTCCAAATGCGCCCCTGAAAGCCTTTGAGAAGGAATAATTTCACGATAGCGGTCGGCAAGAACCGTCACTACTTCGAGATGTTGAATAGTATCCAATTTGCTTTGTGCAAATGAAATGACAGGCAACAAAAGCAATACGCTTATGTAAAATACTCTGACTAAAAACATAAAAAGCCGTTTTAATTTTAACAATTAAACAGCTTTCGGAAAGAACCGACCCTGTCATTCCGTGCGCCTGTGCCCTTTCGGGTATGACACGTCGTAACAAAAGAACCGATTTCTAAAAATAATGATTGGGATAAACTTGCAGAAAAATTGATTACAAAACCACCGACCTGCCTTGTTTGCCTCAAGCTCTATTCCTCGAAAGCTTTAAAACTATATATCTTGGCAGGTCTTCTGACTTACTCCATCTTTGAAACGCCCTTCCCACTCCTACATCCCCTAAAGGGGACTTCAAACAGAGCAGTGGATTGAGTATTGTTCAAAGACTTTTACATAAACGGCTTAAACGCCATTTTGGCGGAGCTTACAGCAGCGGGTCTGTTCAGGATTTTCACCTGATTCCCTTTTCAATGAATTTCCGAAGAGACAGAAATTCATCACCAAAATCCG
>JAITNQ010000069.1 GCA_031290435.1 Candidatus Symbiothrix sp.
ATACACGCAAAAGTAACCTTGCTGCCGGGCACTATCTTTACCCTTCAACAGGCAAGCGGGGATTTTGAAGTGATGTTTTTCGCTTTCTCGCAGGCATTGTTCGATGAAGCAAGTTACCAGTTGAAACCTGCTTTCTCCCATTTTGTGCGCGAAAATCCGGTTTATCATGTTCCGGAACAGAAGGTAGATATTCTTTGGGGTACTTTTGCTTTCCTTACTTCCGTTTATAATGACCACGAAAACCGCTTCCGTTACGAGATTATCCGCAACCAATTGCAGTGTATATTCTGGGAAACCTACGATAAGACACACCGTATGTTCAAACATCAAAATGCTCATTCTGCTCATTACCATGAAATCTTCAGGAAGTTCGTTGCGCTGATTTACACGCATTTCAAGGAGCAACGCGATGTTACTTTTTATGCCGGTCTGCTGTGTATCACGCCCCGATACCTCTCTTTGATTACAAAGTATGTCACCTGTAACGAAACTCCTAAGGAGCTAATAAACAGGCATATAATTTTGGAGATTAAGGTGATGCTGCAATCCACCCAACTGCCGGTTCAAGAAATTGCCCATCAGTTGAATTTTCCCGACCAATCGTATCTGGGACGTTATTTTAAGCGCTACACCGGGGTATCGCCTACGGAATACCGAAATAATTTTTTTGATCGTTGAAGAATGGGCAATTCAATTGAATTACCATATAAATAAAAAATAATTTCGCTTTGTGAGGTTACAATCGAATATTTTTTTTTATAATTTTGTACTCGGTTGAGGTCATACAGCCTCACGTTCTTATGATACGAAATGATACAAAAATTCATCAAACTTCACACGAATTAAGCGGAAGAAACAGCAAACTCTATTTGCTCGTTACATTATCTGGAATGACGGCATTTGCACCTTTAGTTACAGACATGTATCTACCTGCTTTGCCTGCGCTAACCGATTATTTTACGACATCTGCCTCAATGGTGCAATTCACAATCTCAACAAGTATGCTGGGAATTGCCCTTGGACAATTGTTTTTTGGCTCTATCAGCGATAAATTAGGTCGCCGCCATCCGCTTTTCATTTCATTTTTTCTCTATTTGCTTGCCACAGCCGCTTGTATTTTGTCGCCGAATATTCAAACATTAATCGTTTGCAGATTATTGCAGGGGTTTGGCGCCGCGGGAAGTATTGTCATCGCGCGCTCGGTAGCAAGCGATTGGTTTTCGGGCAAAGAATTGCTGAAATTTCTTGCGCTAATCGCCGCAGTTCAAGGAATTGCCCCAATAGCAGCGCCTGTTGCAGGTGGGGTTTTATTGCTGTTTACCAATTGGAAAGGAATTTTTATTTTTCTCGGAATATTGGGTCTGGCAGTGTTTGTTACCTGTTTTCGCCTGAAGGAATCGTTGCCTGTACACAAAAGGGCAAGTGTTTCACTGTATTCTTCAATAAATCTTTTTGTGCCTGTTTTCAGAAACCGGCCACTGATGCTCTACATAGCATTGCTATCGTTTTCAACGGCGGTCATGTTTGCCTATATCGCCTCGTCGCCCTTTATTTTTCAAGAACATTATGGTGTGTCGCCTATGGTGTACAGCATTATTTTCGCCGTCAATGCCGTTGCTTTAACCATCGGAAATTTGCTGTCGGCGCATTTTAAAAATCCGAAAAAAACTTTGAATTATGCTGTTGCAAGTTTGTTTGTGTGCACTGTATTAACCGGCTTTTCGCTCATAATGGATCTGCCTATCATCTTTTTGTGCATTTCTTTGTTTCTCACTTTATTATGTGCCGGCGCGACTTTCCCCGTTTCGACAAATCTTGCGCTTGACTTGGAAAAGAAATACAAAGGCACAGCATCGGCCGTTTTGGGTGCAAGTACATTCCTTATCGGCGGCATTGTTATGCCATTGTCAGGGATAGGAAATATTTTACATTCAACCTGTTACGTAATGATTGGATGTGCTGCGCTTGCCGGAATTACATTGCTTTTCGCTAACAAAAACAATTAATAATTATAGGAAAATAAAAGAATTAATAGCCGAAAATGTGTGAAATTTGATCGAAAGTGTTTTCTAAATACTATATACAAATTTAAATTTAACAATTATGTCAAAAACAATTAGTGAACAAGTAAAAAAAGCGGAAATGTTAATTTCCGGTCTGCGCAACAATGTGGAAATCATGAAAAATGCAGGTTTGAATGAGACGTTGATCAGCGAATTAGAGACCGGAAACAACGTGCTGAACAAGCAAAATCAAGAGCTTGAACGGCTTATGGAAGAGGCAAGACCCATATCCAAAGACGCCAATCGGAAATTGTCTGAGGTTCGAACAAAGTATCAAGAAATTAAAAAGAAAGCAAAACTGAGTACCGAATCCTCTAAGTGGGAACAAATCGGCATTATGGACAAAAGATAGGCATTATTTATGTCATCTGTCATCCAGCATCGAAAACAGCGTAAAATCTAATCCATTTTACGCTGTTTTCGGCTTTAAAGAACTACCCATCTTGTTTTGAGAGGAGTGACTATACAAAAATTATCGTTATTCCTCTATTTGACGGAAGCTATATCCTTGTTCCAACAACCATTCAATAGACATGGGAAGTGATTCTTTCATGCGGTCGCCTGATTTAATAGAATCGTGAAAAACGATAATCGATCCGTTCCGAGAATACTTTTTTACAATTTCAAATACCTGATCCGCAGTCTTCAACCGACTGTAATCGCGCGTGACCACGTCCCACATAATCACTTTGTAGTGCTTCTTTAAGGCATGAAATTGAGGCAGGCGCATGTGTCCGTATGGCGGACGGAAAAGTTTGCTTTTTATCAGTTCTCCGGCTTGTTTTACATCTTCCAAATAAGATTCCGTCGAGATATTCAATCCTTGTAGATGGTGAAAAGTATGATTACCCACCAAGTGTCCGCGGTCTTGAACCATTTGATAAATTTCCGGATATTTCCGTACATTATCGCCTACACAAAAAAAAGTAGCTTTAATATTATACTTATCCAATAAATCCAATACCCAAGGCGTGATCTCGGGTATCGGACCATCATCAAATGTGAGATAAATTACTTTTTTATCTGTATTGAATCTCCAATGGGATCCACGGTATAAATTACGATATAGTTTAGGAGCTCTTTCTATTATCATAATTTATCTGTTCGCTCCTCCTCTTGTTTGAGCATTGTTCATAAAACGTTCAAATTGTTGAATATGACGCCTATAATCCTGAATAGAGGCATTATAAACTTCCGGATTTGTTTTTTGATAAAATGACAATATCATACTTAAACATCTCAAATCCATATTAACTTCTCCCAAAACCCCCACGTAATCCTTTCTGTTCAGTCGAGAATACCAATCCAAAGATTTAAGTGTTGTTTTCAGCAATGCATCATAAATTTTAGTCGCTTTATCTAATTCTCCCATTTCGTAATAGTTAAACGCAATCTCATTCATGGATCGGAAATCGTAAGGAACATTATAATCTGGAATAACCTTCAAAGAATAATCCATTGCTTCTTTGGCTTTTTCCGTTTTGCCTTCTGCAAGCAGGTATCTGCCCAATAGTCCGAACATGGATCTGAAATTTGTGGCCATATTCATTGACGTTTGATCCATATACAATCCCGGCTGTTCCAAATTTCCCCAACGGTATTTATGCATAAGATTATCATATAATAGATCGGTATCAACGCGCTCTCCCTCAGCTTGGGTATTGTAAGGAACAATCCTGTAAGCGACGCCATCTTGCCGAAGATAGGGTTCTAATTTAACATATTGGTCTCTACTGACTGTAGTTGCATAATAAAATGGTCTTGACCAGTCCTTATTATTACTCAACATATTCAGTATCATCAACTCTACTTTGGTCAAATATCCTTTCCCATTTTCGATCAGCTCGCCATCTTCGGTTCTAATTTCTCCAAAGTCGATCTGCATTTTCTTCTGAATCCGGTTCGCATTTTCGGGCTTAACCATTCCTGAAGCGATAACTGCCGCCGAATCTATCGGGATAAAAAGTTTTTCCGAAGGGATATAGTCCACTGTTTCATTCGTATTAGGTAAAGTTTTTGTCATTAGATTATCGGATTTCACCCAATCCAAAGCTTCTGCAACATTCCATTCTTCCGGCGATCTCATCAGATAAGCCACCTCGTGCTTGCCCTGTACATAATCTGTCTTATTCCATGATATAGGAAGCGGCTCCGAATCGTATGCTTGGCGTTTCATTTGGTCGATATACCAGTCAGTTTGAAGATAACTCAAGTTACAAACACGCACATCGGTACGGTATCCTTCCACTTCTTGTGCATACCAGAGCGGGAATGTATCGTTGTCGCCCATGGTAAAAATCACTGAATTCGGCTCACAAGTGGTTAGGTAATTGTATCCGAAATCGCGACAGACATATCTTTTTGAACGGTCGTGATCGTCCCATGTTTGAGAAGCCATTTGTACGGGAACCAGCAAACAAAGGCAAGAACCGGCTATTGCGGAATAGAGCGGCGGCAGTTTGGCTTTTTCCAAAGATTTTATCACCCAAGCGACGCCCAATCCTATCCAAATGCAAAATGCATAAAACGAACCGGCGTATGCGTAATCCCGTTCCCTCGGCTGACCCGGCGTCTGGTTCAAATAAACGACAATCGCAAGTCCTGTCATGAAAAATAATAAGAAAGTAACCCAAAATTGCTGCGTACCTTTCCGTCCGGAATAAATCTGGTAAAGAATTCCCAGAATCCCCAGCAGCAAAGGAAGCATATAGTACTTATTATGCCCTTTGTTTTTTACAATATCGTCCGGCATGTCATCTTGCGGACCAACTAAAAAGGAGTCTATAAATTTGATGCCTGTAATCCAATTCCCTTTCGAAACTTCTCCATTTCCCTGAATATCATTCTGACGTCCGGAAAAGTTCCACAAAAAATACCGGAAGTACATATAGTTGACTTGATAGGTGAAAAAGAATTTGAGATTTTCGAAGAAAGTGGGACAAATCAAGGTAGTCGATCCGTCAGGGTCTTGTATCCTAACCCTTTTTCCCTTGATATCCACCCAATCTTTATAAGCATCGGCATGATCTTTACTGTACATCCGGGGAAATAACATATTTAATTCGTCGTGATATACATTTTTGATTTTACGCGTGACTACAAAATAACGGTCTTTTTCGGAAGGATCACTTTTGGCTATCGGCGCCCATACAGGGCCTAAATCTTTTTTGAGATAGGACATCACTTTTCCGTCAACTTCCCATTTGGGCCGGTTAGCGTAAGTCTGACCATATAATAAAGGTGTTTCGCCGTACTGCTCGCGCGATAAGTATTGTCTTAATGTGAAAACATCTTCCGGTGAATTCTGATCCATAGGTGTATTTGCCACTGAACGAATCATAATCAGCGCGTAAGATGAATAACCGACAGTCACCACTAACAAGGCTACCAGTATGGAATTTAACGGAGCGGGAGCAATCTTTTTATAAACAAAAAGAAATATAGTCAAAACGGCAATTAAGGAGATACCTAAGTAAGGTTTATCCCCTAAGAAAGGAATTCCCAACAAAGCGACAGCTAAAATAAAAGCAATCCGCAATCGTATAGGATGTACTGTGTCCCGTAAGGTTTCCCAAATTCCCCAGGCAAGAACAGCAAAAACCAAAAATATATAGACGCCTGTTCCCGTGTTGTAGGAAAAACCAAGTCTGTTTACAAACAGCAATTCGAACCAGCCTGCTACTTTCACCAAACCCTGAATAATGCCAAATAACAAAATTGCGACGATCCCAAAGGAAATCAACAGCGCCGCAATAATGCCTTTTTTATTGGGATTGGGATACCTCTTGAAGTAATAAACCAGCACAATTGCAGGAATACATAGCAGATTCAATAAATGGACGGCAATGGAAACCCCCATCATATAAGCGATTAATATTAACCATCGGTCTGCATGTGGTTCATCGGCTGCATCTTCCCATTTAAGGATCAACCAAAAAACAAGCGCCGTCATTAGAGACGAAAAGGCGTAAACCTCTCCTTCTACTGCCGAAAACCAAAATGTATCGGAAAATGTATAGGCCAATGCTCCTACCGCTCCACAACCCAGAACTGCAATTAACCGTGATAAACTTATATTTTTATCCTTTTTCACAATCACTCTCCTTGCCAGATGGGTAACCGTCCAAAACAAGAATAGGATAGTCAACGCACTGAAAATCGCCGACATGGAATTTACCATCATGGCTTTTTGGGTCGGATCGGACGTCAATTGCGTAAACAAATTGGCGGTCATCATAAAGATTGGATTTCCGGGAGGATGCCCCACTTCTAATTTATACGCAGAAGAAATAAATTCTCCACAATCCCAAAAACTGGCGGTAGGCTCAATCGTTGATAAATAAACAAAAGCGGCGATAGCAAAGACTATCCACCCTAAAATGTTATTTGCTAATTTGTATGTCTTCATAAAATTGTAAATCTTCAGTTCAAAAATTTAATATTTCCGCGCAAAGATAATAAAGATAATTAGAAAATTCATATAAATAGGCGGAAGAAAGCGGTTTTTAACGATAAAGCTATGCCTATTTTCAAGAAAACAACATAAAGTTAGGCCTTTTTTAATGCTTTGTGAAATAAAATTGCTTAAATATTTGGTTCTCGTCAAATAAAGTATTACCTTTGCAAAAATTCAGGAGGAGGGGGGCGATAGCCCCTCTTTTTATTATGATTGAAAAAAAAGTTATAATAGAAGCAGTAGCGGCGTTTTTAAAAGATTCTGAGAATTACTTGGTTGACATAGACGTGAAACCGGGAAATTTGATCAGAATTGAAATTGATAATGACCGGGCGGTCTTTATTGATGATTGCGTGGCATTGAGTCGCTATGTAGAATCTCAATTAAACCGGGAAGAAGAGGATTATGAATTAGAGGTCGGCTCGTCGGGAATCGGTCAGGCTTTTAAAAATCCGCGTCAATACCGGAAAAATATTGGGAATGAGGTAGAATTGCTTACAAAATCCGGCATAAAATATACCGGGATTTTGAAAGATGCCGGTGAAGAGGAAGTCGTACTTACAGTTGCAAAACGAGTAAAACCGGAAGGTGCAAAACGTAAAATACAAGTGGAGGAGGAATTGACTTTTTCATACAATGAGATAAAACATACAAAATATTTAATTAGATTTAAGTAAAAATACTTATGGCAAGAAAACAGGAAGTAATCAATATGATCGATACTTTTTCCGAATTCAAAGAAAACAAAAATATCGATAGAACGACTTTGATCAGTATTCTCGAAGAAGCATTTCGCAATGTAATCAGCAGAATGTTTGGTTCTGACGAAAAATACGACATCATTATCAACCCGGACAAAGGAGATTTTGAAATCTGGCGGAACCGAGAAATAGTTCCGGACGACAAATTGACGGATTCCAATGCACAAATAAGTCTTTCGGAAGCACAAAAAATAGATAAAGATTATGAAGTTGGCGAAGAAATTACAGATGAAGTAAACTTTGCCGGATTCGGCAGAAGAGCTATCCTGAATCTTCGTCAGGCTTTGGCGTCTAAAATATTGGAGTTACAAAAGGATAATGTGTATACGAAATACAAAGACCGTATCGGCCAGATTGTGTCTGCTGAAGTATATCAGGTATGGAAAAAAGAAGTTCTTTTGCTGGATGATGAAGAAAATGAATTGATACTTCCGAAAAACGAACAGATTCCGGGTGATTTTTTCCGGAAAAACGAAGCCCGTAGAGCTGTTGTTGTAAAAGTAGATAATCAAAATAACAATCCGAAGATTCTCCTTTCCCGTACTTCACCCCTGTTTATGCAACGTTTATTTGAATTGGAAGTGCCGGAAATTCACGATGGCTTAATCACCATCAAAAGAATTGCCCGGATTCCCGGGGAAAGGGCTAAAGTAGCCGTTGAATCTTACGACGATAGAATTGACCCCGTAGGAGCTTGCGTGGGCATGAAAGGCGCCCGGATACATGGAATTGTACGCGAGCTTTGCAATGAAAACATTGATGTAATCAATTATACCGCCAACGTAGCCTTATTCATTCAAAGAGCTTTAAGCCCGGCAAAAATATCTTCCATTAAAATACATGAAGAAGATAAAAAAGCCGAAGTTTATCTGCGTCCCGAAGAGGTTTCTTTAGCCATTGGCAAAAGCGGATTGAATATCAAATTAGCCAGTATGTTGACGGAATATACCATTGATGTATTCAGGGACGTTGACATTGACGGAGAAGATATATATTTGGATGAATTTTCCGATGAAATTGAAATGTGGATAATTGATTCCCTGAAGAATATAGGTTGCTATACGGCTAAAAACGTATTGGCATTGAGCAGGGAAGAAATTATGGAAAAAGCGGATTTGGAAGAAAGCACGGTAGATGAACTCTTAGGCGTCCTGAAAACCGAATTCGAAGAAGAATAATAAATAAGCTAAAACTCTCCCTGATTATTTTTTTACTTTGCCGAAAATAATGGGGAAAGAAGCATTAAAAAAGCCGTATGTCTATTAGATTAAATAAAGTAACAAGAGATTTAAATGTGGGACTATCTACAGTTGTAGAATTCCTGCAAAAGAAAGGATTTTCCACAGAGGAAAATCCCAATGCTAAAATTAGTGATGAAGAGTACATACTTCTTGTCAAGGAATTTGACAAGGATAAAATTATTAAAATAGAATCAGAGAAAATGAGCCATGAACGCCACCATAAAGATAAAAAAGGAGCAGTGGCAATAGACGGCTATGATAAACCCAAAAAAGTAGAAGAAATCAAAACCGAAATTCCGGAAGATTATCTGCCAAAGTTTGTTACAGTAGGTAAAATAGACTTAGACACCCTTGGGAAAAATAAATCAGACATACACAAAGAAAAAAATATAGAAAAAAACATAGAAATAGAGGAAGAACAAGAAGAAATTCCTGTTCCTCCAATAGAAGAAATATCGTATAGTGTTGAGAAAGAAGTAGATGCTTCAAATTCTGAAATCACAGAAGAAGTATCGCAGCTTGATTATGATGAAGACGAACCTAACGAACCGGAGAAACCGGATGAATCTGAAACAGAAACAATTGAAGAAATAAAAGAGACAGAAGAATTGGAAAATATAGAAAATATAGAAAATACTTTAACGCAGGAAAATTCTCCTCAAGAAAAAAAAGAAGTTTTCCGTTTTACTAAAAACATAAAAGAACCTGCCATCAAAGTAATCACTACAATTGATCTATCGTCCATCAATCAATTTACTCGTCCGAAGAAAAAAACAAAGGAAGAGAAAAGAAAAGAAAGAACGGAGAAAGTAGAGAAAGAACGAAAAGCAGCTTTAGCTGCCGAAGCGAAAAAAGCCGCTTTGGTCGCAGCCAAAAATGAAACTCGGGAAAAACCGACTTTGGTGAAAAAAGGAGACATTGAAGAGGCAAAGAAGAAAAAGAAACGCAACCGTATCAAACGGGAAAAAATTGATATTGAAAAAGGCATTCCTACGATTAACAAACAGGAAAGTCTCCGGCTAAAATTCCGCAAACCATTGGTTAAAAGCGAAGTAAGCGACGAAGATGTTCAAAAACAAGTCAAGGAAACCCTTGCCCGCTTGACCAATAAAGGGCAGAAAAAAGGCGCAAAATACCGTCGTGAAAAACGTGATGCCGTATCACAACGCCAAAGTGAACAGTCGCAAATTGAAGCCAGAGACAGCAGGGTAATCAAACTTACGGAGTTTGTTACCGCCAATGATTTGGCCAATATGATGAATGTTCCCGTAGTCCAGATTATTTCTACTTGCATGAGTATCGGTATTATGGTTTCCATCAATCAGCGTTTGGATGCGGAAACAATCAATATTGTGGCAGATGAATTCGGATATAAAACGGAATATGTCAGCGCAGAAGTAGTAGAAGCTATAACGGAAGAAGTGGACAATGAAGCCGACCTTGCCCCTCGTCCCCCGATTATCACAGTGATGGGACATGTCGACCACGGAAAAACTTCCTTGTTGGACAATATTCGCAAGACCAATGTGATTGCCGGAGAAGCCGGAGGAATCACCCAGCATATAGGGGCTTACAATGTGGAACTGTCAGACGGTCGCAAGATAACATTCTTGGATACCCCCGGACACGAAGCGTTTACCGCTATGCGTGCCCGCGGAGCCAGTGTGACTGATATTGCGGTTATCATTGTAGCAGCTGATGATAACGTGATGCCGCAAACCGTTGAGGCCATCAATCACGCTTCAGCGGCCGGTGTTCCGATGGTTTTTGCCATCAATAAAATAGATAAACCGGGAGCCAATCCTGAAAAAATAAAGGAAACTTTAGCCGGTATGAACTATTTGGTCGAAGATTGGGGCGGGAAATACCAGTCTCAGGATATTTCGGCCAAGCAAGGTATCGGCGTCAAGGAGTTGTTGGAAAAAGTCTTGTTAGAAGCGGAATTATTGGATTTGAAAGCCAATCCGAAAAGGAAAGCAGTTGGCTCGGTCATCGAATCTTCCCTTGATAAAGGCCGCGGATACGTTGTGACGATGCTGGTGCAGAATGGAACTTTAAAAATGGGCGATGTTGTCTTGGCCGGGACACATTTCGGACGTGTCAAGGCCATGTTCAATGAACGCGAACAGAAAGTGATACAGGCAGGACCTGCGGAACCCGTATTGATACTCGGTTTGAATGGCGCTCCACAGGCCGGTGATACCATCCATGTGATGGAAACGGAACAGGAAGCCCGGGAAATCGCAAACAAACGTGAACAATTGCAACGCGAACAGACGCTACGTACAGGCAAACGCCTGACTTTGGATGATATCGGCCGCCGGATTGCCATCGGCAATTTCCAACAGTTGAATATCATCGTCAAAGGTGATGTGGATGGCTCGGTCGAAGCTTTGTCGGACTCTTTAATCCGACTTTCTACCGAACAAATTCAAGTAAACGTCATACACAAAGGCGTAGGCCAAATATCGGAATCGGATGTGATTCTGGCCGCGGCTTCCGATGCTATTATCATCGGATTTCAGGTACGGCCTTCTCAATCGGCGCGAAAACTTGCTGAGAAAGAGGGGGTTGATATTCGCTTGTATTCTGTTATCTACGATACCATAGAGGAAGTGAAAGCGGCTATGGAAGGCATGCTTTCTCCTGTCATCAAAGAAGAAATTACCGCCAATGTGGAAATACGGGAAGTATTCAAAATTACCAAAGTAGGGTCGGTTGCCGGTTGTATGGTCAGGGACGGAAAAATCAAGAGAGGCAATAAAATACGCCTGATACGCGACGGTATTGTCATATATACCGGTGAATTAGGCTCTTTAAAGCGTTTCAAGGACGATGTGAAAGAGGTGTCTCAAGGCTACGAATGTGGTCTTAATATACACAATTTCAATGATGTTAAAATCGGAGACATTGTCGAGGCCTTCGAAGAAACAGAAGTAAAACAAACTTTATAAATTATAAATTATAAATTATAAATTATGAATTATGAATTATGAATTTTTAGTTTATAGTTTATAGTTTTTAATTTTTAGTTTTAAAAAAATGAGCTGGTTAGATATAGTCATAGCAGTCTGTATAGTAGCAGGTATCGTGAAAGGCTTCTTCGACGGCATTGTCAAGCAGCTTATTTCACTGATAGCCTTGGTATTGGCTGTGCTGTTGTCCGGAAGTTTGGCTGTTTGGTTGCGTAAATTTGTGGATACGCATTTTCCGACAGGCGATTCTCTTTCACCGGGCATCGCAAGCGCCCTTTATTACATAGCGGCATTTATGATTATCCTGACCTTGGTTATATTGCTTGCGCGGCTTGTCAACAAGCTAATCAATTATACGCCCGCAGAAGCCATGAACCGGATACTCGGTTCCTTGTCGGGCGCTTTTCTTTGGATGATCAGCCTGAGCATTTTATTCAATGTTCTGGCTGTTTTTGATACAAACTCCCGGGTGATTTCCCATGAAGCGCAAACCAAATCAAAATATTACGGTATTGTGTGTGGAGCGCTTCCTGTAGTATATCCCCATATCAGAGATTTTTTTAAAAATTAAATTATGCCGGAAGATACAAATAATATATTGAATGAAATTACGAACAAAGACTATGCATATGGCTTTGTTACTGATATTAAGACGGATGTTATAGCCAAAGGTTTAAACGAAGATGTTATTCGGCTGATTTCTGCCAAAAAGAATGAACCGGAATGGTTGCTTGCGTATCGCCTGAAGGCCTATCGTTACTGGTTGACGCTGAAGATGCCTCATTGGGCGCATCTCCGGATACCCGATATTGATTATGACGACATCATTTATTACGCTGCACCGCAAACGAAAGAAGGGCCTAAGCGTTTGGATGAGGTAGACCCGGAGTTGCTGAACACTTTTAACAAATTAGGTATTCCTTTGCACGAACAAAAAATACTTTCGGGCATGGCAGTTGATGCTGTGATGGACAGTGTTTCCGTCAAGACGACCTACAAGGAAAGTTTGGCCGAAAAAGGAATTATCTTTTGCTCTTTCAGCGAGGCGGTTCAGAACCATCCGGATTTGGTGAAGCAATACTTGGGGAGCGTAGTTTCGTACCGCGATAATTTTTTTGCAGCGCTCAACTCCGCAGTTTTCAGTGATGGCTCTTTCGTATTCATCCCCAAAGGTGTGCGTTGCCCGATGGAATTATCCACTTATTTCCGGATAAATGCAAAAAATACCGGTCAGTTCGAACGTACCCTGATTGTAGCGGAAGAAGATACTTATGTCAGTTATTTAGAGGGCTGTACCGCCCCGATTCGCGATGAAAACCAGTTACATGCCGCCATTGTAGAAATTATTGTTTTAGACCGGGCCGAAGTAAAATATTCAACAGTTCAGAACTGGTATCCGGGCGATAAAAACGGAGTGGGTGGTATCTATAATTTTGTGACTAAACGGGGAATATGCAAAGGAGAGGCTTCCAAAATAGCATGGACGCAGGTAGAAACCGGTTCTGCCGTTACATGGAAATATCCAAGTTGCATCTTGGCCGGGGATAATTCTACGGGTGAATTTTATTCGGTAGCTGTCACCAACAATTTTCAGCAAGCCGACACAGGCACGAAGATGATTCATATTGGAAAAAACACAAAAAGCCTGATTGTTTCGAAAGGGATTTCCGCCGGAAAAAGTCAGAACAGCTATCGAGGCTTGGTGCGTGTCAACAAGGCTGCGGAAAATGCGCGCAACCATTCTCAATGCGATAGTTTATTGCTGAGTGATGTCTGTGGCGCCCATACTTTTCCGTACATGGATATACAGAATGAAACCGCGATTGTGGAACACGAGGCGACGACTTCCAAAATAAGCGAAGACCAGTTGTTTTATTGTAATCAACGGGGTATTCCTACCGAAGAAGCTATTGGCCTGATAGTAAACGGCTATGCCAAGGAAGTTTTGAATAAACTCCCGATGGAATTTGCCGTAGAAGCGCAAAAACTGCTTCAAATCAGTCTGGAAGGGAGTGTTGGATAATTTTACTTTGTTATGAAGAAAAATTATTGTATCTTTACAGAATGGACTAACGATTTATATACAAAAAGATGGATAATACAAGATTACAAAAAATCGAACGTTTAATACAAAAGGATTTAGGAGAAATTTTCCTTCTTCAGACGAAACAAATGCACGGCGTTCTGATATCGGTAACAAAAGTGAGGATGAGTCCCGATTTTAGCGTTTCAAGAGCTTATCTGAGCGTCTTTCCTTCGGAAAAAGGAACGGAAATGGTTGAAAATATCAATACACATAAGAAAGCCATCCGGTATGAATTAGGTCTGAGAATCGGGAAACAGGTTCGCAGGATACCCGAATTGTCTTTTTTCTTGGACGATTCCATTGATTATTTGGCAAACATCGACCAATTGTTGAATCAAGACAAGTAAAACAACTTGAATCTTTCGTTTTACATAGCCAAACGGTATCTTTTCTCAAAGAAATCGCATAATGCCATCAATATTATTTCTTTGATTGCTGTTTGCGGTGTAACCGTTGCAACGATGGCGTCCGTGTGTACACTTTCCGTTTTCAATGGCTTTCAAGGATTGATTGCGGATATGTTCAGCGCATTCGACCCGGAATTGAAAATAACGCCCGTCAAAGGAAAAGTTTTCAATCCCGATACCGATTTATTGCTGCAAATCGAAGATATACCTGAAGTCAATACAATCGTCGAAAGTTTGGAAGACAATGCCTATATCAATTACAGAGGTAAACAATCGCGCGCTGTTTTGAAAGGCGTCAGCGACAATTTCTCCGTTTCATCTGATTTTGAGGATATTTTGATAGATGGTGAAATGAAACTTACAAATGGCGTAAATAATTTTGCTTTACTCGGATTGGGTTTGTCCTACACTTTGGGTGTGAATGCCGGTTTTGTCTTTCCATTGGAAATCTATGCCCCAAAACGAAATGTCGCTGTTAATATGGCCAATCCAAGCAGTTCTTTATCGTTGGATTATGTTTATATCGGCGGTATTTTCAGAGTCAATCAGCCGGTTTATGACGAAAATTATATGATTGTGCCCATTGATTTGGCCCGTGAATTATTTGATTACCAAACAGCAGTCAGCGCTTTGGAAATCAAACTGAAAGCAGGGAGTCGGGTCAAACAGGTACAGGCCAAAATTCAAAAGATAGTAGGGGAAGATTTTATGGTGAAAGACCGTTATCAACAGCAAGAAGATACATTTAAAATGATAAATATCGAAAAATGGGTCTCTTTCCTGATGCTGTGCTTTATCATGCTGATTACGATTTTCAATATCACCAGTTCGCTTTCGATGCTGGTTGTCGAGAAACAAAACGACGTGGCGACGCTCCGAAACTTAGGCGCCGACAATCGGTTGATTTCCCGCATATTTTTGTTCGAAGGCTGGATGATTTCAGCCATAGGCGCTATTTTCGGGATTGCCATGGGCGTCCTGATATGCGTGGGTCAACAGCATTTCGGATGGCTGAGATTAGGTACGGGGCTAAATTTTTCCGTAGAAGCCTATCCTGTTATTATTTCTGCTGTTGATTTGATTTTCATCCTGCTAACCGTTCTCTCCATCGGATTTATAGCCGTTTTCTATCCGGTCAGGTATTTGTCGAGAAAATGGTTGAATTGATTACCTTGGGGAAATATTCATATTCCAATGCATGTACTTTCGTCGCCACATCATCGGGCGAATCCGTCGGCAATACCGCACATTTTGCTTGGAAAATAATTTGTCCTTCATCGTAATTTTCGTTCACATAGTGGATTGTAATGCCTGTATTCGTTTCTTTGGCAGCAACTACCGCTTCATGTACGTGCGATCCATACATGCCTTTCCCTCCGAATTTCGGCAAAAGGGCAGGATGAATATTGATGATTTTTTGGGGATAGGCTTGCAGCATCACTTCAGGCACTTTCAGTAAAAAACCGGCCAACACAATGAAATCAATTTCGTTTTGCTGCAACAACAAGAGCGCTTCGCCGTTTTCGAATGCTTCCTTCCCGTATGTATAGGAGGGAATATGCAATCGCTTCGCCCTTTCGTGGACATAAGCCTCTTCTTTATTACTGACAATCAAGGGAAAAGAAATATCCTCCCTATCCTGAAAATAGCGAATAATATTTTCGGCGTTTGAGCCGGAACCGGATGCGAAAAGAGCTATTTTTATCATATCTAAAACAGTATTTAATGCACAAAAAAATATATTTTGTGCAATTTATTCATGATTTTCTTTTTTCTTTCAATAAAACTACGTATCTTTGCACTGCAAAAATAGAAACAAATCTTTATATTATTAATTAAAAATTAAAATTTATGTCTGAAATTGCAGAAAGAGTAAAGAACATTATCGTTGATAAATTAAGCGTAGAAGAGTCGGAAGTTACCAACGATGCAAGCTTTACCAATGATTTAGGTGCGGATTCGTTAGATACGGTTGAGTTAATCATGGAATTTGAAAAAGAATTCGGAATAACTATCCCCGACGATCAGGCTGAAAAAATTTCAACAGTTGGAGATGCTATCGCTTATATTGAAGGCGGAAAGTAAGTAACTCAATTTAAACCAAATGGAATTAAAAAGAGTTGTTGTGACGGGTCTGGGAGCAATTACGCCGATAGGCAATAATGTCGAAACGACATGGCAATCCTTACTGAACGGAGTAAGTGGAGCCGGACCCATTACATTATTCGACACAAAGAAATTCAAAACGAAGTTTGCTTGCGAGATCAAAAATTTCAATCAGAACGATCACTTTGACCGGAAAGAAGCAAGAAAATTGGACAGATATGCCCAATTCGCTGTAATAGCAGCCAAGGAGGCGGTAGTAGACGCCGGTTTGGATGCAGCAGAAATAGATAAGGATAGGGTAGGCGTTATATTTTCGTCCGGAATAGGCGGGATTGACACTTTCGACCAAGAGGTAGGCTATTTTTTTCAGCATCCTGAAATCGGGCCGAAATTCAATCCTTTTTTTATTCCCAAAATGATTGGTGATATTGCTGCCGGTCATATTTCCATTATCTATGGTTTCAGGGGGCCGAACTTCGGAACGGTTTCCGCTTGTGCATCCTCTACAAATGGCGCTATTTCCGCATACGACCTGATTCGTTTAGGGAAAGCCAATGCCATTATTACCGGAGGGGCCGAAGCTGCCATCACAGTTTCGGGAGTTGGCGGATTTAATTCGATGAATGCGCTTTCGACACGTAACGACTCTCCACTAACGGCTTCCAGACCTTTCAGTGGCAGTCGCGATGGTTTTGTAATGGGAGAAGGCGGCGTCTGCTTAGTATTTGAAGAATTGGAACATGCTGTGGCCAGAGGTGCAAAAATCTATGCGGAAGTAGCCGGAGGAGGCGCTTCGGGCGATGCGTATCACCTTACGGCTTCTCATCCGGAAGGCTTAGGCGCCATATTGGTAATGAAAAATGCTTTGGCTGATGCAGATCTGGATTGTGAACTTATAGATTATATCAATGTGCATGGCACTTCTACCTTGGTGGGGGATCCTTCCGAAGTGAAAGCGATAAAGGAAGTTTTCGGGAAATATGCATACAAAATGAACATCAGTTCTACAAAATCAATGACCGGTCACATGTTGGGCGCTGCCGGTGCGATTGAAGCTTTAGCATGTATTCTGGCTGTTAAAAATGATATTGTTCCTCCTACGATCAACCATGTTGAAGGAGATGATGACCCGGAAATTGATTATAGTCTGAATTTCACCTTCAATAAAGCGCAAAAAAGAGAGGTCAGGTATGCCCTTTCCAATACTTTTGGTTTTGGTGGACACAATGCTTGTATTATCGTTAAGAAGTATTAGAATAACCGTGTTGATCAATTTATTGAATAGGATAAGGCTCCTTTTTCATCCGAAAAAAGAGTCTTATTTTGCTATATATAAAATAACCGGTGTTTTTCCCCATAACGTCAACTTATACGAAGAGGCCCTTTTACACAAATCCTATTTCATAGAAAACCCCAAAGGGCATTACTGCAACAACGAAAGACTTGAATTTCTGGGTGATGCGGTGCTGGATGCCGTTATTGCAGACATCCTTTTCAAAAAATTCAAACGTCGCAATGAAGGTTTTCTCACCAATACGCGATCTAAAATTGTGAAACGTGAAACCCTTGATATGGTTTCACGTGAGTTGGGACTCCACAAACTACTCGTTGCTTCCTCCTATACCAAATTACAAAAAAACCACATTCTGGGAAATGCTTTGGAAGCATTTATCGGCGCAATTTATTTAGATTTAGGTTACTTGAAAACTTACCGGTTTATTGAAGAAAAAATAATCAAAGCTTGTATCAATATTGACGCTATAGCCAAAAAAGAAGTCAATTTCAAATCGAAATTGCTGGAATGGAGCCAAAAATACAAAGTAGAACTGGAATTTAATCTCGTAGAAAAATACAAAGACAACGATAACAATCCGATTTTCCAAAGTCAGGCTTTGCTGAACGGAAAATTAGGCGGCATCGGCACCGGTTATTCTAAGAAAGAATCCCAGCAGGAAGCCTCGCAGATGGCATTGAAAAAAATCAAATCCGACAAGGCGTTTTTACAGGATGTTTTATTATATGAATCCTAAATTTAGGAGTAAAAAATTACTAACTTTGCGTTTAATATCAAAGGAAAAGTGATGAATAAGATATCAATTCGATTTTTCAATGACAGAGAAGTCCGCGCAGTGTGGGATGACGAAAACAACAAATGGTGGTTTTCGGCGCTTGACATCATTGGCGTTTTACACGATGAAAATGATTACAATAAGAATCGTAATTATTGGAAATATTTGAAAGCCAAGTTAAAGAAAGAAAGCAGCGAAGTGGTTAGTGTCACTACCCAGTTGAAATTAACAGCGCCTGACGGAAAAAAGCGGTTAAGTGATGCCATAGATAATAACGGCGTTGTTGAATTGGCAAAAGAGTTTCCAAGTAAAACAGCAAACAAGTTTTTGAACTGGTTCACATACAGCGACAACTCCATTGACGGACAAAGCAAGAAGAAAGCATACACTTTCTTGGAAAGTAAGCTTATTGCAGATAAAGATATTGGGACAACAAAAAGTTTGCAACAAATTCACGCATATATTTTTGGCGGGCTTTACGATTTTGCAGGACA
>JAITNQ010000084.1 GCA_031290435.1 Candidatus Symbiothrix sp.
AACCCCGGAGTCGGCTTTGTCAATATAAGGCGCACGGATAAATAGGGTGTGGAACGGCGTTTCACCCAATACGGGGATAAACATGTCTGCTTCAAAACTGGCTAATTGGCGGCCGAAAGCATTGCGTTCCACATACGTATCCATCAGACTTAAACGTGGCTGGTCGCTGTTATTGATATATTTTGACAAGAGTATTAGCCCCGTGCACGTGCCGAAAATCGGCAAACCTTTTTGCCCCAATTCGATGATTGGTTCCAACAAATTGTAACGTACCAAAAGTTTCCCTACCGTAGTGCTTTCTCCGCCGGGCAGGATCAATCCGTTTATTCCGTCTAAATCTTGCGGATTCAGTACATCGACCGTTTCCACGCCTAAGCGTTGTAATAGCTTACGATGTTCTCTTACGGATCCTTGCAGGGCTAAAATTCCAATTTTCATCACTTACCACCCACGGCCGGCTATTTTATCTTTATCCTCCATTTGTGCTACGCTTTGCCCGCGCATGGCTTCGCCCAATCCTTTTGATACTTCGGCAATCAGCTTGGCGTCTTTGTAATGCGCAACAGCTTCGACAATGGCTTTGGCGCGCTTCGCCGGATTGTCCGATTTAAAAATACCGGAACCTACGAATACGCCGTCACAGCCTAACTCCATCATCAACGCGGCGTCAGCCGGGGTGGCAACCCCTCCGGCGGCAAAGTTGACAACCGGAAGCCTGCCCAATTCTTTCACTTGCAACACCAACTCATATGGAGCGCCCATATCCTTGGCGATGGTCATCAGTTCCATCTGGGACGCGCTTACCACTCGTCGTATATCTTCGTTTACTTGCCGTATATGACGAACGGCTTCCACTACATCTCCGGTACCGGCTTCGCCTTTGGTGCGTATCATGGCAGCGCCTTCTCCAATACGGCGAAGCGCTTCGCCCAAGTTACGGGCGCCACAGACAAACGGTACTTTAAAGTCGGATTTCAAAATGTGATAAACATCATCGGCAGGAGTTAGTACTTCGCTTTCGTCAATGAAGTCAATATCCAAGGCTTCCAATACACGGGCTTCAATAATGTGTCCGATACGGGCTTTTGCCATCACGGGGATAGATACGGCGCTTTGAATTCCGATAATCATCTCCGGGTCAGACATCCGCGCCACGCCACCTTGTGAACGAATATCCGAAGGGACACGTTCTAAGGCCATGACGGCAACGGCTCCGGCTTCTTCGGCGATTTTTGCCTGTTCCGGATTCACAACATCCATGATAACTCCGCCTTTAAGCATTTCTGCCAGGCCTTTTTTTATTGCAAATGTTCCTGTTTCTTTGTTTATTTTTGACATAATTTTATATTTGTAATACTAAATGAGCGACAAAAGTACAAAATTTTACCGAATTAAGCGCTATCATAAATAGGGTATATCCGCAGATATAAGAAGAAAAAGTAATTTTTAGCGGTTTCATTAAAAAATTTAATTATTTTTGTGAAGTAAATACAGAAAAATGCAATGCGTTATGGATAGAAAAGAAATGACTTATAAAGCAGCTTTCATCCGTTTGGAAGAAATTCAGGCGCTGATAGAAAGCAATAAATTGGACGTGGACGATTTAAGTGAAAAACTGAAAGAAGCCTCCGTTTTACTGAAGATTTGCAAGGAAAAATTATTCGTTGCAAGTGAAGAAACAAAGAAAATCTTAGAAGAAATAAAATAAAGTATTTATGCAAGACAAATACGTGATTATCGTGGCCGGAGGAAAAGGTTTGCGGATGGGGAGTGATTCTCCCAAACAGTTTCAGGTTTTGTGCGGCAGGCCGGTATTGATGCATACGCTTGACGCCTTTTATGATTACGACCACGCCATCCGTATCCTGCTCGTTTTGCCGGATGATCAGAAGGTGTATTGGAAGAATCTTTGTACAGATTATGATTTCAACATTCCCCATGTAGTGGTTTCGGGTGGAGAAACTCGCTTTCATTCGGTGAAAAACGGCTTGTCCCTGATTGAAAAACAATTGGCCGATAACGAACAGAATTGGATGGAGAATGCCCTCATCGGCATCCATGACGGCGTTCGGCCTTTGGTATCCAAAGCGCTGATTGCTCGTACTTACGAACAGGCTGCTTTGGAAAAAGGCGCTTATCCGGTTATTCCGGTTACCGATTCTCTGCGCAAAAGTACGGGCGTCGCTGCCAAAAAGTTCGTCCCGGTCGACCGCTCCAAATATTTCTTGGTGCAGACGCCTCAGGTGTTTTGGGCAGACCTGTTGATTGCGGCCTATAAACAGGAATACAAAGAAGAATTTACCGATGATGTTTCCGTTGTAGAAGCTGCCGGAACCTGTCATCCGACCACCGTTGAAGGAAAACGGGAAAACCTCAAAATAACAACGCCTATTGATTTTGCCATTGCGCAAACTTTGATAAAATGCAAGACCTGAGCCAACAAAATATCATGTATTTGCCGGGTATAGGACCCAAAAAGGCGGACGTGCTGAAGAAAGAGATTGAGGTATCTTCATGGGAAGATATTCTCTATTATTTTCCTTTCAAATACATAGACAGAAGTAAAATATTTACGATCAGCGAAGTGTTGAAAATTTGCCGTTATGGAAGCGAACCCCACTTGAAAGGAATCGCAGCCGCCCGTACCGGCAATGACAATTCCATGCCTTATATCCAGTTGAAAGGAAAACTTCGCCACTACGAAACCTTAGGAGAAGGCCATAAATGCCGGTTGACCGCAGAATTTTATGATGCTACCGGATGTATTGATTTGATCTGGTTTCAAAATATCAAAACCGTCCGGAACATGTACAAGTTGGATACAACCTATATTTTATTCGGTAAGCCGACTTTGTTCAACGGCAATATCAATATCGCTCACCCGGAATTGGATACGGAAGATAAGTTTTTCAAAGGAGAGCTTGGCGTGCAAGGACAGTACAATACGACCGAAAAAATGAAGAATGTATTTCTTCATTCCCGCGCCATTCAGCGAATTATTGCTTCTGTGCTGGAAAATAGCAAAGAAGCGCTTCCGGAAACCCTTCCGGAAACGATCATCCAAAAAGCGCATCTTGTGTCCTTGGATGAAGCGATACGCAATATTCATTTTCCGGGATCGCCCGTATACTTGCGGAATGCGGAATTGCGGCTGAAATTTGAGGAATTGTTTTACCTGCAACTCAATATTTTGCGCGTAACCAAATACCGGGAAAAACGCCTCGGCGGCTTCAATTTCACCCAAGTAGGCGATTATTTCAACCGTTTTTATTTTGAAAAACTTCCTTTTGAACTGACCGGTGCACAAAAAAAGGTGGTGAAAGAAATTCGCCGGGACATGAACCGCGGACGGCAGATGAACCGTTTGCTACAGGGCGATGTAGGTAGCGGAAAGACTTTGGTGGCCTTGCTTTCTATCCTGATTGCCATAGACAACGGCTTTCAGACCGCTCTGATGGCTCCTACGGAAATTCTGGCCGCTCAACATTTCGAGACCATAAGCACATTGACGGAGGGATTGGGTATAGCAGTTCGCTTATTGACGGGTTCGACAAAGAAAAAATTGCGGAACGAAATATTGCCGGAAGTGCAGAACGGGAATATACAGATACTGATCGGTACGCATGCCCTTATCGAAGATACGGTTTCGTTCGGCAATCTTGGGCTGGTGGTGATTGATGAACAACACCGTTTTGGCGTAGCTCAACGCGCTAAACTCTGGAAAAAGAACACCATTCCTCCGCATATCCTGGTGATGACCGCCACGCCGATTCCCCGCACCTTGGCCATGACTTTTTATGGCGATTTGGATGTTTCGGTGATCGATGAACTTCCTCCGGGACGGAAACCGATAAAAACATTGCATATTTACAGCGCCAAACGCAACAATCTGTACGATTCCGTACGCAGGCAACTCCGCACCGGAAGGCAGGTTTACATTGTTTATCCTTTGATTGAGGAAAGTGAAGCCTTGGATTTGAAAAATCTCAGCGCCGGATTCGAAACCACCAAAGAGATTTTCCCGGAATATGCGGTTTCTATGGTGCATGGTAAAATGAAATCGGCTGAAAAAGAAGCGGAAATGCAAAAATTTGTTTCCGGACAAACGCGGATTATGGTTGCGACAACGGTGATAGAAGTCGGCGTCAATGTTCCCAATGCTTCCGTAATGATTATTGAAAACGCCGAACGCTTCGGTCTTTCGCAATTGCACCAATTGCGGGGCAGGGTAGG
This sequence comes from Candidatus Symbiothrix sp., assembly GCA_031290435.1. Classification (GTDB taxonomy): domain Bacteria; phylum Bacteroidota; class Bacteroidia; order Bacteroidales; family Azobacteroidaceae; genus Azobacteroides. The sequence goes on from JAITNQ010000084.1 coordinate 4,234, forward strand.
GCGAGGCGCCGACCAGTCTTACTGTATCCTGTTGACGGAATACGAATTATCGGAAAATACCCGCAAGCGTATCGCTATCATGACCGAAACCAACGATGGATTTCTCATCGCCGAAGAAGACCTGAAACTGCGCGGCCCCGGAGATATTGACGGCACACAGCAAAGCGGAATAGCATTCAACCTGAAAATTGCAGACCTGGCTAAAGACGGACAAATCCTCACGCTTGCCCGCGACCTGGCCCTTGAGATACTCGAAGACGACGCTTCACTTCAAAAACCGGAAAATGTGTTGCTGAACAAACAACTGAAAAAACTGAACCAAGCCCGCCAAATGGGATGGTTTATGATTAGCTGAATCC
>JAITNQ010000087.1 GCA_031290435.1 Candidatus Symbiothrix sp.
ACCTGTTTAATAAAGACCTGAAACTATCCATCCAAGCATTGGTTCTTTCAATGCTATATCTTTCCTTATACAGTTCTTCATCCAATAAATATTCTTCATCATTATTGTTTCCATTTCGCGTATTGAAATCCACATTGGCATAAATACCTTTTTCAGAACAAGCCTGCTTAAATTTCCTAGAATCAAAACCCGAATCAGCGTTAATAAAAAGACCATCTAAAGCGATATTTGCCCTTGTAAGGGGTTTAAACAGTTCATCTAATACTGTTCTATTTCATATAAATCATGATGGTTACCTGCTTTCGGAGATGACAGGGACAAGGGCAATCCTTGACGGTCTGTCAGATAAAGAGAATTGGTCGTCTTTCTCTTTTTTCTTCCCTGATAAGCAACCGCTTCACCTCCGCGGAGCGCTGTTGTATGGCTCCATCAATATCGCCACTGGATAAATCCAACTGTGATTTATTTTTACTCAACAGAGATATCCAACAGTGTTCCCAATCGCCATTTTTACACCACTTTCGATAATGCAAAAAAACGGTCTTATAACTTAACAACACACCTGAAAACAGACTCTTTACAGGTAACATGTGCCATTAGCAACCTGTTTTCAGTTTGTATAAAATACTATTTACTACTTCTATTAATGAGGTATGTGCGTTTTCCAACCGCAATGTAATTATTTCGTTTCTGCCGTCATCATTCATAAAACCAGCCCTTCCCGCATTACATTTTGATAGAACGGCGTTATCCGGTATTTTGTTTCCCATTGTTTGCGCGATATAACCAAGGGATTGATTAAGACCCCTTTTTCCACTTCGACATCGTAAAGCGGAAAAGTAATGTCTTGTTGCTCTTTGAGTGTAATCCGGTCTTTATCTACTAAAATAAGCAAGTCGATATCGCTATTTGGGCGAGCATCGCCCCGCGCTTCGCTACCGTAAAGGATAGTTGTTGCATCCGGAGCAACACGATGGAGAGCGAGTTTTAATGCGTCGGTTATTTCTGTCCGTTTCATGATTATTTTATTGAATGAGAAATATTTTTATATGCAAAGATACAAAAGTTTCTCCGACAAAAAAATATTTCCGGTATATCGTCCCGATAACATTGCCCCGACTGAATTAAATTGTAAAAAATTTGACGATTTAATACAAAAAATAGAGCTGAAATTTTTTTAATTCCGTATTTGGTAGTACCTTTGTGGCCTAAAAAATTTATTTTCAAATTAATTAAGACATGGATATTTCTCATATCGAACATCTGGGCATCGCTGTTAAAAGCATTGCAGACAGCCTTCCGTACTACGAAACCGTATTGGGTCTAAAGTGCTACAACATCGAAGAAGTAGCCGACCAAAAAGTAAAAACAGCTTTTTTCAAGGTAGGACAAACAAAAATCGAACTTCTCGAACCGACTTCGGAAGAATCTACCATTGCCAAATTCATTGAAAAACGGGGTGAAGGAATTCATCACATCGCTTTCGCGGTTGCCGACGTGGCCGCATCATTGGCAGATGCAGAAGCAAATGGTGTTCAACTGATTGATAAAGCCCCCCGAAAAGGCGCCGAAAATCTGAATATCGCTTTTCTGCATCCGAAATCAACAAAAGGAGTATTGACGGAATTATGTGCAACCAATGCATAATTCATAATTTATAATTCATAATTTAATCAAGTATGAGTAATCAATTAGAGAAGGTAAGTGAACTTATCGAACTAAGGGCGAAAGCCCGTTTGGGTGGCGGTGAAAAAGCCATAGAAAAACAACACCTACAAGGGAAACATACCGCCCGCGAACGAATAGAATTGTTGGTGGACGAAGGCAGTTTCGAAGAACTGGATATGTTTGTGGAACATCGTTGCACTAACTTCGGCATGGAAAAGAAAAAAATACTCGGCGATGGCGTTGTTACCGGTTTCGGAACAATCGAAGGTCGTTTGGTGTATCTTTTTGCACAAGACTTTACAGTCATCGGAGGTTCATTGTCCGAAACAATGGCAAAGAAAATCTGTAAGGTAATGGATTTGGCCATGACCATGGGCGCTCCCGTCATCGGATTAAACGATTCCGGAGGTGCGCGTATTCAGGAAGGTATCAGCGCTTTGGCCGGTTATGGCGAAATTTTCCAACGCAATATTCTGGCTTCGGGTGTAGTGCCTCAGATTTCAGGTATTTTCGGCCCTTGCGCCGGAGGTGCGGTTTATTCGCCGGCTTTGACCGACTTTACCATCATGGTAAAAGGCATCAGTTATATGTTTCTGACCGGTCCGAAAGTAGTAAAAACCGTTACCGGAGAAGATGTAACACAAGAACAATTAGGTGGAGCCGAAGTACACGGCAACCGTTCGGGCGTCACACATTTTGTGGTTGATACCGGCGAAGAAGGCATTGCGCTTATCCGTCGTTTGTTGGGTTTTCTGCCTCAAAATAATCTCGAAGAAGCCCCGGTTAAAACTTCAGACGATCCAATCGACCGCTTGGAAGATTCTCTCAATGAAATTATTCCCGACAGTCCGAACAAACCATACGATATGTATGAAGTCATCGGAGCAATTATTGATAAAGGTGAGTTTCTGGAAGTACATGCCGATTTTGCCAAAAACATCATTGTCGGCTTTGCCCGTTTCAATGGTCGTCCGGTCGGTATTGTCGCCAATCAACCGAAAACCTTGGCAGGCGTTCTCGACATCAACGCTTCCCGCAAAGCCGCTCGTTTTGTCCGTTTCTGCGACGCATTCAATATTCCTTTGGTTACGCTGGTCGATGTTCCGGGATTTCTTCCGGGAACCGGTCAGGAATATGGCGGCGTAATCGTACACGGAGCCAAACTACTTTACGCTTACGGCGAAGCAACCGTTCCGAAAGTAACCGTTACCTTGCGCAAATCCTACGGAGGCGCTCACATTGTAATGAGTTGTAAACAACTGAGAGGCGATATGAATTATGCATGGCCTACTGCCGAAATTGCAGTTATGGGCGGTGCAGGCGCTGTGGAAGTTTTGTACGCCAAAGAAGCCAAAGAATCGGATGACCCGAAAAAAGTATTGACGGAAAAAGAAATCGAATATACAAAAGCATTTGCCAATCCGTACAATGCCGCCAAATACGGCTATATCGACGATGTGATAGAACCGCGCAATACCCGTTTCCGTATTATCCGCGCTTTGCAGCAATTGGCAACAAAGAAACAAAATAATCCGTCTAAAAAACACGATAATTTACCATTGTAATGAATTATGAATTATAAATTATGAATTATGAATGCGCAAAGCATAACAACAAGCCACTCCATTCGTAATTCCTAATTCCTAATTCCTAATTCCTAATTCTAAAAGTTATGATGAAACAAAAAATAAAATTAGGGCTTCTGTTCCTGTTGATCATTGTTTGCAATGTTCAGGCGCAGCGAACAACCGCTCTCAGAATTAACGAAGTGCTGGTAATTAACGAAGACAACTTCGTTGATGACTATGGAAAACGGTTCCCTTGGGTTGAAATTTACAATTCATCTCCGGGAACTGTAAATATTGCCGGTTGTTTTCTGACCGACGATATAAACAATCCTAAAAAGTATATGGTACCCAAAGGGGATGTTTTAACGCGGATCAGACCACGTCAACACGCATTGTTTTGGGCGGATAATATACCTACCCGCGGAACGTTTCACTTGAATTTCGAGTTAAATCCGAAGAAACCGAATTTTATCGCATTGTTCGATTCCGATGGAACCTCATTGATTGATTCGGTTACTGTTCCTGCCGGACAACGGGCGGATATCAGTTACGGACTGATAGAAGACGGATGGAACCAAGAACGTTTGAATGAAGCGCTTCGTCTGAATGAAAACTACAAGAATAAGTACGGCGACCAACTTTGGATCTATTGGGAAAAAGTAACGCCGAGTTCCAATAATAAAATTTTGGATACCAACGAAAAAATAGAAAATTTCAAGATAAACGACGGCGTAGGCATAGGCATGACAATGACAGCTATGGGTGTTGTATTTGCAGGATTAATTATTTTGTACCTGATATTCAAATCGATTGGAAACATTGCGGTTAGTCTGAGCCACCAGCGTGTAATGAAAGCCTCCGGCGTAACCAAAGAACAAGCAAGAAACATTACCGACCAATCAGGAGATGTTTATGCCGCAATCGCCATAGCTATTTATGAGGCTACCGAATTGCATGACGAAGAGAATACCATTCTTACTATTAAAAATACAGCAAGAAATTATTCTCCTTGGAATTCTAAAATTTACACATTAAGAGAAATACCCAAACGGTAAATTAAATAATTAATATGAAAAGTTTCAAATATACAATCAACGGAAATGTTTATAAAGTAGTTATAAACAGAATTGAGGATACTGTTGCCGATGTGGAAGTAAATGGTACTCCGTATAAAGTAGAGATGAACAGACCTGCAAAAAAGCAGGTAGTTACAATTAACCGGCCGGCGCAGACCACTATGCCTCCGCTTATATCCCGTCCGCATACAAGCAGCGGCGCCGGAGCTTTGCGTTCTCCATTACCGGGTATTATACTCGAAATTCTTTGCAAGGCTGGCGACCCTGTAAAAAAAGGCCAGAAAGTCTTGGTATTGGAAGCCATGAAAATGGAAAACGTAATCAATGCAGACCGCGACGGCGTGATAAAAGAAGTGAAAATAAACAAAGGCGATTCCGTACTGGAAGGAGCTGATTTAATCATTATAGAATAAGGTTATGGATTTCATTTCATTTTTAGGTGACAATCTTGCCACTTTCTGGACTTATACTGCTTTTGCCAATATCACTTTGGGTCATGTCCTCATGATATTGGTGGGTTTGACTTTTATCTATTTGGCAATAGCCAAAGAATTTGAACCCATGCTTTTAATTCCCATCGGATTTGGTATTTTGATAGGCAATATTCCTTTCAAAGATGCCGGCTTACAATTGGGGATTTATGAAGAAGGTTCGGTATTGAATATTTTATATCAGGGAGTCACTTCCGGTTGGTATCCGCCGCTGATATTCCTCGGAATAGGTGCGATGACCGACTTTTCCGCCCTGATATCCAATCCGAAACTCATGATGATCGGAGCTGCCGCCCAGTTCGGTATCTTCGGCGCTTATGTGCTGGCTTTGGCTATCGGTTTCGAACCAAATCAGGCCGGAGCTATCGGTATCATCGGTGGAGCCGATGGCCCGACGGCTATCTTCCTGTCTTCGAAGTTAGCGCCTAACCTGATGGGAGCCATTGCTATTTCGGCATACTCCTACATGGCTTTGGTGCCCGTCATTCAGCCGCCGATTATGCGTCTGCTCACCTCGAAGAAAGAAAGGGTAATCAGGATGAAACCGCCTCGCGTCGTTTCCCAGACTGAAAAAATCCTGTTCCCGATATTCGGTTTGTTATTAACCTGTTTCTTGGTTCCTTCAGGACTTCCGTTGTTGGGAATGTTGTTTTTCGGCAACCTGTTGAAAGAATCGGGTGTAACCCGTCGTTTGGCGGAAACCGCCCGCGGCCCGCTGATTGATACGATTACCATCCTGTTGGGCGTAACCGTAGGCGCATCCACGCAGGCAACCCAGTTCCTGACATGGGATTCCATCAAGATTTTCGGATTGGGCGCTTTGTCGTTCATTATTGCTACCACAGCCGGTATATTGTTTGTCAAACTTTTCAACCTGTTCCTGAAAAAAGACAATCGAATTAATCCCTTGATCGGTAATTCCGGCGTATCGGCAGTACCTGACTCCGCACGCATTTCGCAAGTAGTCGGTCTGGAATACGACCCAACCAACTATCTTTTGATGCACGCCATGGGTCCGAACGTAGCCGGTGTAATCGGTTCGGCCGTAGCAGCCGGTATTTTGTTGGGATTTTTAGGATAATTCCGGTATTTGTGATATTGGGTGCATAGCAATCGCTGTGCAGTGATATACAAAACCCGTCATAGTTGCTTTTTAGCGGCTATGGCGGGTTTTTATTTCATCATGAAGGGCATCTTAACATTCATTTAACCTAAAAATAACATAACAATAACATATCATTTCATCTATTATGCTTTCCTTTGAAACCTTTTTAAAGCATAACCAATTTAACTAAAACCCTCTATCCTCTATTATATATATTTTTTGAGGAGAGAATGAGGTCACTTATTTGAAAAGTAGCCTCATTTTTTTTTGCATATTATTTTTCAATAACTTACCTTTGTGGAAAATTTACAATCATTTTTTATCATTAATTAAAAATATATTTTTATGAAAAAGTATCTTTCGTGGATAATTGTGTTTGTTTTCGGTTTTCAATTTTTAGCCGGACAAACCGCATCCAAGTATCCGTTTCAGAATTCGTCGTTATCTATTGAAGCTCGCGCTGCCGATTTGGTTTCCCGGCTTACTTTAGACGAAAAAATTGCGCAAAT
>JAITNQ010000126.1 GCA_031290435.1 Candidatus Symbiothrix sp.
GGTTATGCAAGTGAAACCATTCAACTCAACGAAGAAAGTCTTTGGGCAGGCTATAAAAATGATGCTAATGCCGACGCGGCTGCTCATTTGCCTGAAATACAGCAACTCTTAATCAACGGTGACATCAACCAAGCGGTGGCTTTATCTGAAAAATACATGAAAAGCGACCCGATGTGCATTCGTTCCTACCAGTCGTTCGGTGAATTGAAAATTGATTTTTCCGACAGCTACGTGCCGCAAGCGGAAAACTATCGACGGGAACTGAACCTCGAAACCGGTGTGGCGTCGGTAACTTACAAGTTGAAAAACACACAATATACAAGGGAAGTGTTTGTGTCGGCGCCGGACAACCTCGTAGCGCTCCGGTTGAGAGCCAAGGGAGAGGGAAAACTCACGTTTCGCCTTTCTTATACCCGGAAACAAGATGCAACGGCATTTCCTGTTTCGGAAAATGAACTGGAAATAAAAGGGCAGATTGTAGATTTACCTACCAATGAACAAGGCGAAAACGGATTACATACAAAGTTTGCAGGACGTATTCGCGGCGTGAATAAAGGCGGTCGCTTGATAGCGGTAAACAATGCCTTTTTTGTGGAAAACGCCGACGAGGTAGTTTTTTACCTGACGGCTGCAACAGATTACAATATCGAAAAATTAGATTTTGACCGGAACATCGATCCGTCTTCTGTCTGTAAAAATATCTTAGACAAGGTTGATATACAGGATTACGCAGGCATAAAAGACCGGCATATCCGCGAACACAGCAGCATGATGAACCGGATACATTTCACGTTGGGGAAAGAAAGTCGAAGCAATATTCCTACCGATGAACGGCTACAAAAGGTAAAAGACGGCGCAACCGACCTTTCACTCTTGGCGCTTTATTTTCAATACGGTCGTTACCTGCTGCTTAATTCCTCACGTGCACCCGGCGTGCTTCCCGCCAATCTACAGGGTATCTGGTGTCAAGACATGCAGGCGGCCTGGTCGTCGGATTTTCATACGAACATCAATATCCAGATGAATTATTGGCCTGCGGAGGTTTGCAATCTGTCGGAAACGGTAATTCCTTACTCACGATTCATCGATGCACTGAGGACGCCCGGTCGGGTGACGGCGAAAAAAACGTACAACACCGACGGATGGACAATGAACCACCTGACCGACCCATTCGGTCGTACAGCCATCAGCGACGGCGTAGGCTGGGGTACGTTCCCGATTGCTGCTTCATGGTTAGTGCTGCATCAATGGGAACATTATCTCTTTACAGGCGATGAAACTTACCTGAAAACCGAAGCCTATCCGTGTATGAAAGAAGCGGCGGAATTTATCCTCAGTTATTTGGTGAAGGATAAAAACGGTTATTGGGTTACAGCGCCTTCCAATTCGCCGGAAAACACGTATATACTTGATGGTAAGGAATACAAATTCACTTACGCCGCAACAATTGATATCGAAATTATTAACGAGTTGTTCCGTGCCTGCATGCAAGCCGCAAAAGTTCTGAACCAGGATAAATCTTTCGGAAAACAATTGGAGAGCGCCCTGAAAAAACTCCCGTCCGTCCGCATCAGCAAACGTTATAACACCATTCAGGAATGGATAGAGGATTACGAAGAAGTCGAACCGGGTCACCGGCACATATCGCATCTTTTCGGTTTACACCCCGGCACAATGATTACTCCGACAACGCCCGTCTTGTTCGAAGGGGCGAAAAAAACACTGGAACGCCGCCTGTCGAACGGGGGTGGACATACAGGCTGGAGTCGCGCGTGGGTCATCAATTTTTATGCCCGCCTGTTGGATGGCGAAAACGCCGGAAAACACGTGCAGGAGCTACTTGCCAAATCGACATTGGATAACTTGTTCGATACGCATCCGCCGTTCCAGATAGACGGTAACTTCGGCGGAACAGCCGGTATTGCCGAGATGCTGTTGCAAAGTCATAACGGCGAACTGCATCTTCTTCCGGCCTTGCCTTCGGCTTGGCAGGACGGTGAAATCACCGGTTTACGAGGTCGTGGCGGTTGGGTAGTCGATTTAAAATGGGAAAAGGGGGAATTGATCTCCGCCCGGATTGCTTCAAACGAGGGCAAGAAATGCAAAATCCATTATAAAGACAAAATCGAGACTGTTTTTATCAAGGCAGGAGAAAAATATAACTATATAGAGGAAGACCTGTCAGCCTACATTCTTACGCCGCCGCCTTCGGCAAAACCGCGTATCAACGGAGCTAAAATCACAGGCGCATCGGCGTCGAAACCGTTCATGTTCACCATCGCCGCTACGGGCAAGCGTCCTATGAAGTTTGCTGCTAAAAATCTACCCGAAGGTTTATCGCTCAATGCGGAGAAAGGCGTCATCACCGGTTCGTGTGCGAAAAAAGGTTCGTATATCGTTCCGGTAACGGCTTCCAATTCGAAAGGCGTATGCCGCGACACACTCGAAATAGTGATTGGCGGCGGTCTCGCACTGACGCCTCACATGGGATGGAACAGTTGGTACATTTACCAATTGGGCATTACGCAGGAATTGATGGAAAAAAGCGCACAAGCCATGTACGACGAGGGTTTAGTGAATTTCGGCTACAACTATGTCAATATTGACGACGGCTGGGAAATCAAAGCCGGAAGCGATGATCCGATTGTAGGCGGAGCGGTTCGTCATCCGGATGGAATAATCCGTACCAACAAAAATTTTCCGGATATGAAACGCATGACGGATTATATTCATAGCTTCGGTTTGAAAGCCGGATTGTATTCATCACCCGGAGAAACGACTTGCGGCGGTTATGCCGGTTCGCTCGGTCACGAAGCGCAAGACATTCAAACTTATGTGAAATGGGAATTTGATTTTCTGAAATACGACTGGTGTTCCTACGGGAGCTACATCGATAAAGCAGAACCTGCATCCCCGAACTTGGACAAATTTCAAAAACCGTATATACTGATTTCCAAATTAATCAAAGAAGCGCCACGGGACATTGTGCTCAATATGTGTCAATACGGCATGGGCGAAGTCTGGAAATGGGGCAAGGAAGTAGGAGGCGGTAACTCGTGGCGCACCACCGGCGACCTCGGCATAAACACGCAGGATAATATGACAAGTATGTTCAACATTGGGTTCTTTCAGGAAACAATCCGCGATTATTCCGGTCCCGACGGTTGGAATGACCCCGATTATTTGCTGTTGGGCAATATCTACGATTGGCAGCAAGGCGGGGTTGTCCCCCCACCCTACACGCCCAACGAACAATATACCTACATGACATTATGGTGCATGTTGTCGGCGCCTTTGATTTTCAGCGGCGAACTTATCGGGATAGACGATTTTACCAAAAACGTACTTTGCAATGCCGAAGTGATCGACATCGACCAAGATAGATTGGGGAAAGTCGGCAAAAGCATTTTCAGCAAAGACTCGGTGGAAATCTGGGAAAAAGAACTGCACGACGGAAACAGGGCAATCGCTATTTTCAATAAAAACTCATTCGACAGTCAGATTCCGGTGGATTGGAACGCGCTGGGATACAACGAGAAATGCCGTTTCAGGGATTTGTGGCGACAAAAGGATTTGGGAGATATGAAAAAAGTAAAATCGTTCAATATTCCAAGCCATGGTTGTGTGATGTTGAAAGTATTTCGTTGATAAAATTAACGGGAAGGAATAATTTAAAATGAATTTATAAAACAATTAAATACAATAAAATGAGACACGCAGTATTATTAGCAAGTTTATTTTTTGCCATGACGGCGCAAGCCCTTGACAAAAACACGACCTCTTTAGAGAAGACCTTTGCCTCACCCGGCAATGAGTATAAACCTTGGGTCTTTTGGTTCTGGAACAACAGCAACCTGACTGAGGAAGGTATCAAAGGCGACCTTGAAGCCATGCACCGAGTCGGTATCGGCGGAGTGCTGATAATGGAAGTCAACCAAGGCGCACCGCAAGGTCCTGTGGATTTTCTCGGCGATGAATGGCGCAGACTTTACTCCTATATGCTCGATGAAGCCGCCCGGCTCGGCATCGAAGTCAATATGAATAACGACGCGGGTTGGAACGGCAGCGGCGGAAAATGGATTAAACCCGAATACAGTATGCAAGTCCTGACATTTTCCGAAGTCTATCTTGATAACACCCAAAGCAAACCGGTGAAGTTACCCGAACCCCCGAAGAAGATGGATTATTACAAAGACATTGCCGTCTTCGCGTTTCCGACGCCTGAGGGAGCGGAAGCGCGTAAACGGCTTTCACCGAATAACCACCAACGCAATCCGGAAATTACGCTTGTTGTGACACAAAAAGATATTGTCGATTTGACGGGCAAAATGGCGGCGGACGGAACGCTCGACTGGAAAGCGCCCAAAGGCAAATGGACAGTCCTGCGCATCGGACATACCTCCAAGGGACAAGACGTTCATCCCGCGCCGACAAGCGGTGTCGGGCCGCAATGCGACGTCCTTTCGGTCGAAGCCTCGGAAATCGCTTTCGAAGGACAAATCGGACGGCTCGTTGCCGAAAACAAGGCGAATGTCGGTCAAACGAAAACATTCGTTTCAACACATATAGACTCTTGGGAAGTCGGTTCGCAAAACTGGACTCCGCTGATGCGCGAAGAGTTCAAAAAATACGCCGGTTACGATATTTGGAAGTTCCTGCCGGTTTTTAACGGTTACATTGTCAATTCGCCGGAAATCACCGACCGGTTTCTTTGGGATTTCCGCCGCGCGGTTGCCAAAATGTGTATGGACAATCATATCGAAACCTTCGTGAGACTGTCGCACAAAAACGGTTTGCGGTTCTCTGCCGAAGCTTACGACAGCACGCCTTGCGATTTCCTCGAATACGCCGGTTTAACCGATGAACCGATGGGCGAATTTTGGGTCGGCAGCAACGCTACCAACGAAGGATCGCGGCTTTGGGATTGCCGCGGCATGGCAAGCGCCGGACATGTGTATGGAAAGAATGTTGTCGGCGCTGAAGC
>JAITNQ010000256.1 GCA_031290435.1 Candidatus Symbiothrix sp.
GGGGTTATGCACATTATTACCGGGCGCTTACGCACCCGGCTACAAAAATAGCGGCGCTATGCGCCTGGCAGGTTTGTGAAATTTTTCAATCGTTGTGAAATATACATACAATTAGCATAGAAAAATCTTCCGAACACGATTAGGGCAACCCTTGCGGTTGCCGCCGGGTTAAAAGCAAGGCTACAGCCTTATAAAACGTCGATTTAGTACTTCCGAACCTCGTTTTGGCACTTCCGAACCTCGTTTTGGCACTTCCGAACCTCGTTTTGGTACTTCAAAACCTCGATTTAGATGTTCCGAACATTGATTTTTGGTACTTCCGAACCTCGTTTTTGCTGTTTTGAACACCGATTGAGTCCTTCCGAACGTCGATTTTGATGTTCCGAACATCAATTTTTAATACTTCCGAACATTGATTTGGTACTTCCGAACATCCAATTCGAGGTTAAAAAAGCCGTTTTCGACGTTATGAGCATCTAAAACGACTTTCTGAGCATCTTACACGGCGCTTTTAGAAACGGTTTCCTATTTTGTACTGTAATTTTGGGCATTCATGTTTGTTTAAGAGACGAAAAATAAATAAATTATCCTAATGTTTAGCAAGTGGGTATTGAATCCAAAGGATTCATATATTTATAGAAAATAGATTGGTACACACGACATCCGAGTGCAAGGTAGAATTAGTCAAAAATAATATCATTACCGCAGAAAAATTTGTACCTTTGTGAAAAAAACAAGAAGAAAATGAAAGAGACAATAATTATAAGAAATTTCGGCCCTATTAATGAGATAGAAATAGATGATATACGTCCATTAACGGTTTTTATTGGAGAATCCGGAAGCGGTAAAAGTACAATTATGAAAGTAATTGTGCTATTTCGTTGGATATATAAAATGGTTAGCATCCGTTCCTATTTGAAACATGCCAATATCTCTCAATCTCCATTTACCTTTAACTTTAAATCATATTTAAAGAATAATGGTTTTGTAGATTATATTAAGAGTAATACGGAAATTATTTATACAAAAGGTAATAATTCAATCTCTTATAAGGGTTCTCTCGACTCTTCAATAACTATCCCTAAAAACGAATTAAGTTTAGATAAAATGTGTTTTATTGCAGATAAGAGAAATCTCATACCTGATATTCTTGCCGCTAAAAAAGTTGATACAATGGGGTTCTTTTTGAGAGAAACATTTACTGATTTCGGCATTGCTTCCGAATTTATTAAAGAGTTGGATATCGATTATTTAGGGGTAAAATATTTGTCAAAACAAACCCCATCCGGAGTCAAATATTACATTGAAAATATTGGGCAAGACGAAAAATATACTATCAATTTAGAAGATGCCTCATCCGGAACACAGACTATTGTACCTCTGTCGGTAATAATTGAGTATTTTACCAAATACTATGATTTTAGTGGGCGATTTAATAAAATTATCTTCAATTATATGTCTCAAAGCGATAATCTGAAAGATTTTAGAGCAGAGCAAAACATTGGAGAAATAAATCACAAAAACGTTCATATACACATAGAAGAACCGGAATTAAGCCTTTATCCCGAAAGTCAAAGAAGTTTAATCAACTTTATTGTGAATCGATGTTTTGTGCAGGAACACAACGGTTACGATATGACTGTTATGATGGCAACCCACAGTCCGTACATTATCAATCATCTTAATTTATTAATAAAGGCTTATGATAAAAATAAACTAATTGATGGGGCAAAACTCAGTTACGATAATTTATCTGTTTATCAAGTAGCAGAAGGGAGAATTATTGATTTGAAAATTCAGAACGAACGATTGATTAATACGAATCCTCTTTCGGATACGATAAACGCTATATACAATCAATATGAGGAGATATTGTAATGATGGAAAATTTATTGAAAAACGACTTTACAAGCCATTATGGTTTGCCTTCTGCGACTGTTTTGATTGCTCACACACGCAATGCTTATTTTGAATTAAAGGACGACGAGGTTCTAATTTACCCGCTTAATCAGGGGATAGCTAAATATGATAATCCTCGACAATTACCAATAACAATTATTAATTACGATAAATTTGTAACGGCATTACCCGATAACTTTCAGAAGAATAAAGAACGCTGTGACCTCATTGTCTATTCGGAACAAAACAAATACTTTTTGTTAAACGAATTAAAAGACAGAAAACCTGTGTCAAAAGTGAGAATAAAAGCCATATCTCAACTGTTAGCGTCATTGAAACTAATTTTAGCTGTCAAGACTATCAAGAATTATATAGACAATTTCAATGTCAAGCAATGTTGTTATTGCAATAAACAATCGAAAGCCCCACCAAGTATTGAAGCTACAACTGCTTTCAGTCGCGTAAATACATATTCAAAAAATGGTTTTAGAATGTCAAACCCCGATATAGAATCATTAGGATTTGAATTATGGGAATTTTCCGGTACTCAAACTTATTTATTTTACAAAAAGGAGGAACCGGCAGATATAAAAGTTTTTGCAAAACAATTAGCAAACTTAACACTAAAAGAGGCGAATGAATTTGCTGAAATTCTTAAATCAGAATACAGTATTAAATAAATTGAACTTAGAGTTTATAAATAATAGCTTTGTGGTGGGGTCGTAACTAATTAAAAATTATTATAACGAGAACCGGAATCGTTGCCGAAGTCTATTGATTTTGTTTTTATGCCCAAAAAGGACTACCTTTGCGCCATAAAAATAGAACAACTGATGATGTACGATTTAGCAATTATAGGAGGCGGACCGGCAGGCTATACGGCAGCGGAATCTGCTGGAAAAAACGGCTTAAAAACCATTGTTTTTGAAAAGAATGTCATGGGTGGCGTTTGTCTGAACGAGGGATGTATCCCTACGAAAACCCTGCTTTATTCCGCAAAAGTGTATCACACGGCCAAAGATGCGGCCAAATACGGCATTTCCTGCGATAATATTCAATTTGATTTGGCAAAAATTATCGCCCGGAAGAACAAAACCGTTCGCAAATTAACGGCCGGAATCCGGGCAAAAATAGCTGAATCCGGTGTGGAAACGGTTATAGGGGCAGCTTCTATAATGGACAACGGACAATGGACAATAGAGAATGAAGGTGTAGGAATATCTTGTAACGATGTCCTCTATTATGCGAAAAATCTTTTGCTTTGTACAGGCTCGGAAACAGTCATCCCACCCCTACCGGGACTCAAAGAAACGACGTTTTGGACCAATCGCGAAGCCTTGGATAACAAAGATGTGCCCGATTCCCTGTTGATAATAGGCGGAGGAGTGATCGGCATTGAGTTTGCATCATTTTTTAATACATTGGGAACGAAAGTGATGGTAGTGGAAATGCTGGATGAAATCTTAGGCGGAATGGACAAGGAACTTTCGGCGCTCTTGCGTAACGAGCTGTCGAAGAAAGGCGTCGAATTTCATCTGGGAACAAAAGTTACTTCGGTAGGCAATAATCAGGTTGAAATAGAAAAAGACGGTGAAAAACAAGCGCTTGCAACTTCAAAAATTCTTTTGAGTGTAGGCCGGAAGCCGGTTTTAAATGGTTTTGGATTAGAAAATCTACAGCTGGACTTCTTTGAAAATAAACTGAAAGTCAATGAATTTATGCAAACTTCCCACCCCTGTGTTTATGCTTGCGGTGACATTACCGGTTTTTCATTGCTGGCGCATACGGCTGTCAGGGAAGCGGAAGTTGCCGTCAGTCATATCCTGGGAAAAAATGAGAAAATGTCGTACAAAGCTGTTCCCGGTGTAGTGTATACGAATCCGGAAATTGCCGGAGTCGGTAAAACGGAAGAAGTTTTGCAATCGGAAAATATCCCCTATACGGTTAAAAAATTGCCAATGGCGTATTCAGGACGTTTCGTCGCTGAAAACGAACAAAGTAACGGCGTTTGCAAAATATTGGAAGGAGCGGACGGAAACATTTTGGGCGTCCATATCTTGGGAAATCCGGCTTCGGAAATCATTGTTATCGCTGGAATCGCTATCGAAAAAGGCCTGAAAGCGGAAGACCTGAAAGCGATGATTTTTCCGCATCCTACTGTTGGAGAAATTATCAAAGAAACTTTATAAAAATAGCCTGTCATGATTAAGCAGATAAAAAGGTTCATTTTTAAATCTTGGGGCTTGGAAAACTATCTTCGCATTCTTCAGCGCAGCTATTTTTTGCTCTACAAAACCGGACTTTTGAAAGGGAATGTAAATTATGCCTGTCATTACTATGTGAAAAATCTGATAAAAAAAGGGGATGTTGTGATTGACATCGGCGCTAATCTGGGCTATTATTCTATTTTGTTTGCCGAATGGACAGGCCCTTCCGGAAAAGTTTTTTCCGTTGAGCCTATCGCTGTTTACAACCGGATTTTCAACGAAAAAGCAAAAAAGTTCAACAATATACAACTTTGTCCTTATGCTTTGGGAACCGAAGAAAAAACAATCGAATTGGTTTCTTCTCCCCAGATAGGATTTTTGAGTACCGGATTGCCGCATGTTTATGACCCGCAAAGAGACGGAAGTATTGAGAACCAACAATTCAAATTCGAAGCGCAAATGAAAATCCCGTCCGTATTATTCGGGGATTTGGAACGGATAGATTATATAAAATGCGACATCGAAGGCTTTGAATACATTGTACTCTCGGATATGAAAGAAATTATCCGCAGGTGCAGGCCTATCGTTCAGGTAGAATTGTGGGAAAATAACAAAGAAGATATGCTCCGTATGTTCGACGAATTGCGATATATTCCCCACAAAGTGCATGAAAACAAATTGGTTTCTCAGGAAAAAGGCGCAAATTCACTCCCCGGGGATTATATTTTTATTCCGGAAAACGGAAGTTTGGATGGATAAAGCAGCATTTCCGGTTATTGAATACTATTTTCTTCGCAAAAATCTTTGATAATCGCTATGATTTCTTCGCCGAACTGACTTATTTTCTTTTTTCCTATGCCGTTTATCTGTAGCAGTGATTTGTTATCAAGCGGCAGATAATTTACAAGTTCGTACAATGCTTTTTGCGAAAAAACGCCGTATGCGGGAAGATTCAATTCTTCGGCTTTTGCCATACGCCAAACGCGCAAACGATTGAACAAAACAGGATGTTCAATTTCGTCGCTTTCGGTAGCCGTAAATTTATGGGTTTCCTTAGGTTTTTCTTTTTGTATGGATGCAAGGGCCTTTGCTTGCAGAAAATCGGCAAGATTAAAACCGGCAATACATGACCGCAGGCTTTCGTATTTCACACGGGAATCGTCTTCCAAATTATTTACAACGCTCTGCAATTGTTTTTTCACCGCTTTGTTGTCAAGGTCAAGGTCAATCTTGGAGACAGGTTCGAGTAGCAGTATCTTTATTTTTTCCGAAAAATAGGCGGCAGCCTGACTGATGCGGCTTTGCAAAGCAGTGTTTTGTTCCACATCCGGCTGAGCAGGCAACAACTGGTTTATTTGCAAAAGGAAACGGTCGGCAACATCAATAATATCGGTTTGTACAAGTGGTGACATTTCCCGAAATGCCGAACCGGTAATCGGTGCAATGCTACCCCTATTTTCATTGATAATTTTTTGGATATACGAAATGCGGTTGATAAACGTCGTAAACAAGAACAAATCTTTTACCAATTCGTGTTGATAAGCCATACGCTCGGCACGAAATCTATTTTCATCGGGCTGATTTTGTTCGATATGTTGCGTGAAACCGCTCACCGTATGGTCGTTAATAATGCTGTTTGTATATATCGGCGTCCTTAAAACCATTCCTTCGAGCGTTTTGCAGCGACTTAATGCAACATACACCTGTCCGTGAGCAAACGAGGCTTGCGCGTCAATAATTGCGCGTTCAAACGTTAAACCCTGACTTTTGTGTATGGTTATCGCCCACGCCAATTTCAAAGGGAACTGCGTAAATGAACCTTCTATTGTTTCATCTATCCGGCTCGTGATTTCGTTGAGGCTGTATTTCACGTTGTCCCACTGTTGCGGACTTACGTTGATTTCTTCTTCATCGCCCCGGCAAAGCACACGAATCGTGTCTTCATCTATGTAGGTAATTTTCCCGACTTTCCCGTTGTAAAAACGCTTTTCGGGTGAAGAATCGTTTTTTACAAACATCACTTGCGCATTTTCTTTCAGATACAGTTCAAAATCGGTAGGGTAGGCGTATTCCGGAAAATTTCCTTCAACAGTGGCCGTAAAACGGTATTTTTTATTTTTCAAGCCGTTAATTTTATTTTCATTGATGCGCTGTGCCTGTGCATTGTGCGTACAAAGCGTAATATAATCTTCGTTTTCTTTTGGTTGAAAATCAGGAATGTAACGCTGGTTTAATATTTCGAGCGCCGGTTTATCAAGCTTGTTTTCGCGCACTTTATTCAGAATAGAAATAAAAATATCATCATGCTGACGGTACACATGAGTCAGCTCAATTGAGACAAACGAATTTTTACACAGCGCCTTGCTGCTGAAAAAGTAGGGCGTATCGTAATATTCTTTGAGCATCTCGCGCTCATCATCTTTTACCACAGGCGAAAGTTGTTGTAAATCACCGATCATCAACAACTGAACGCCGCCGAAAGGTTTGCTTTGCGTGCGAAAACGGCGAAGTACGGCATCAACAGCATCTAATAAATCGGCGCGAACCATACTTATTTCGTCAATCACCAATAAGTCGAGACTGCGGATAATATTGATTTTTTCTTTGCTGAAACGCATTTGTTCCTGTTTCATTCTGTCGAATCCTATTTGTATTCCGAATGACAATTGAAAGAATGAATGGATAGTCACGCCACGCGCATTCACTGCGGCAACGCCCGTGGGAGCGACAACAATCATACGCTTTGATGAAATTTCACGCAAGCGGTGAAGAAATGTGGTTTTGCCCGTACCAGCTTTTCCTGTGAGAAAAATGTTTTGTCCGGTATATAACACATAATTGGTTGCCAATTCAAGTTGCGGATTTGTTTGCATAGTCAAATGGATTTAAATAATTGCAAAGTTAATAAATAGTTTGATAATTACAACATTTCACAACTTTATGACTAAAACTTTTTCTTGTTCATTCCAATTATTCATAAAAAATTACAGGATATTTATAAAACGCGCCGTCCTTTTTCTTGAAATAATATTTTTTCTGCTCTTTTACCGGACGAAAATGCTTCTTTTTCTCGTCATATACAAATTC
>JAITNQ010000135.1 GCA_031290435.1 Candidatus Symbiothrix sp.
AATAAAAAAGAATCCAAATTAAAAGATGATTATGTAAAACTTTTAGTCGGGACACAAGCAATCGAAGTAAGTTTGGATATTGATTACGATATTATTTATACGGAACCGGCGCCGATTGACGCTTTAATCCAACGATTTGGTCGAGTCAACAGGAAGCGTGAAAAAGGAATTTGTCCATGTGTTGTTTTTAAAGAAAGAAATGATGCCGACCACTATATTTATTCCAATCAAAAAGTTATTGACCGGACGTTAGAGGTATTAAGTTGGTTCAGTGTAAATATTCAAGAGGAAGATTTACAAAAAGCCATTGATTATGTTTATCCGAATTGGTCAGAAAAAGATGAAGAAGATTATCTCCTTACCAAAACTCTTTTGCAAAATTATGTAGAACAGCTTTCCCCTTTTCTTCATTCAGATAAATCGGAAGAAGAATTTTACAAACAGTTTGATGGAATAAAGGTCTTGCCGGCAAAATGTGAGGATGATTTCAAAAATTATTTGAATCAATTCGAATTTATAAAAGCCGAATCATTGAAAGTGCAAATTACCAAATCTCGTTTTGCAGGATTGATAAAATCAGAAGATATCGTACTCAAAACTTATGCTTTTGAATCTTCAAATAAAGACAACTTACTTCAAACAAAATATTTTGTTATAAACCGAAGATATACAGAAGAATTGGGTTTGGAGATAAAAGAAAATGAAGATGCGAAAATTGTAAATGACTTTGAATCAATAAGTCTATAAAAATTAAGAAAATGGATGCAATGCAAAGATACGTCAATCAATTACTCGAAATGCTCCAAGAAGCCCATAGCAACTTTGTCGAATTGTGTGGAACTTTCAGAAGGTATTTGTCATTACCTTTCGTTATACGAAAATATGTTATATAGAGTATTATCACATAATAAAAAGCAATAACAATATGAGTAAAAATAAAGAACATTTGCTTGAATATGATGGAATTATATTAAAATATTTATCCGACAATGAATTTTCATGGTTTGGAATCGAAAATCTCCGGAAAGCCAATATTTGTTCAGATAGATATTTAAAAGAATCGTTGGTGCGTTTAACCAAGTCAAACCATATTTTCCGCATTGAAAAGGGTCTTTATTGTGTGCGTAATTTTCGTAATACATACGTCATTGCCAATGCTATGCTTAACGACAGTTCCATTGCTTATTGGTCGGCATTGAATTTACATGGATTGACAGAGCAAATACCCAACATCGTTTATTCGCAATCAACATATTTGAAGCAAGATAAGAAAGTCTTCAATATTCAATACAAATTTGTGAAACTAAAGCCCGAAAAAATATTTGGTTCCATGCAGATGGGGTATGGAAATGAAGCTTTTAAGGTGACTGATACTGAAAAGACACTTTTAGACTGTTTCGATTTACCTCAATATTCAGGTGGTTATGAAGAACTTATCAGGGCGTTTTATTCCGCTAAAATCAGCAGTATCAGACTATTGGAATATGGACTACAGATGAATAATATATCGGTTTTGAAGCGTATGGCTTTCTTGTCCGAATTGTTTAAAATGAAGGGGTTTACGAGATTTCAGCAAGGAGTATTGAAAATCATGAATCAAAAGTATTCGCTGTTTGACCCATTTGGAGAAGATGTTGGCGAATTTGATGCCAAATGGCGTATTAGAGTGAATGTTTCAAAAGGAAGATTGTTGAATATCATTAATAAAATATACTGATGATTTTACAAAGCGAAATATTACGAATAGCTGAACAAGAGGGTGTTCCTCCGGATACTATTGATAAAAACTGGGTATTGGGACATTTTCTTGCAGAACTTTTTCGCTCGGAATGGGCGCAACAATATTTGGTTTTCAAAGGAGGAACATGTCTCAAAAAATGCTATTTCAAAGATTATCGTTTTTCGGAAGATTTGGATTTCACGTTGATTAATCCGGATTTCGTTGTTACCGACAAATTGATTAAATCCATTTGTGAAAATATTAAAAATAATCAAAATATCTTGTTCTATCCGGGAAAAGTAGAACCAATAACAAGTTATGACAAATATTGTGGTTATAAGACAGTTATTCAATTTTGGGGCGCTAATCACAAACGAAATCAGCAACCGCCACATAATAGTAGATGGCAAACGTCAATAAAAATAGAAATGATTTCGTTTGAAATAGTAGTTGATAAGCCTGATTATCGGATACTTTACGATGAATTTTCAGATAGTTCGTGTTTTGAAGGAATAAAAATTCCCTGTTATTCTCTTTTAGAAATAATTTCAGAAAAATTCAGGGCATTACTTCAGCGTAGTTATTCTGCACCAAGAGATTATTATGATTTATGGCATTTGCTAAAATCAGAAAATATTGATTGGGAAAAAATTACGAATATATTCAAACAGAAATTAGAATACAAAAATTTGATATGGAATGGATATCAATCATTTTTTGCTGAAAATCGACTGAAAAGCATGAAAGCGGAATGGAAGAATAGTTTGCATGGACATATTAGAGATGGAAAGCTACCTGATGTTGAATTTGTTTTATCAGAATTGAAAACAATCTGTGAAAAAATTCATTGGGAATAATATTTTGCTTAATTTTGCATTAATATATAAAAAATGAAAACATAATTAATAATTATGCAAACATACGTCAATCAACTTTTAAAAATAAATATTTATGAATGCACAACAACTACTTAATCAAGTTCTTTCTCACGTGCGTTCCATTATGGACGACAAGGAAAAATTAGCGAAACTACTCGCTTTTATGGAAAAAGAATTATTTCAGGATGAGAAAAAAATTGAACAAGATGAATACGATTACAAAGAAAAACTCCCTGAAGAATATAGAGATATCGTTAGGCGAATTGCAGATGGGTTAAGCGCTAACTTGATTTGTTTTTTCAATCCCGACACATTGGAATTGGAAGATATCCCGAAAAATCTATTGGATGAAATGATATTTGATGAGGATGATGAAGAATCCGAAGAGGAAAATGAGTTTGGACTCACCTATATGAAATGGGAGAAATGCGTAGAAATAGAACCGCTTGAGTCTCATGAATCATTTCGAATCATGGAAGCTTTCGTCAATCAACTAAAATCCGGTAAAGAAGCCAATAGATTGGCGCAAGTTGTAAACGGACATAAACCTTTTGCTAATTTCAATCACTTGATTCACAATTCCGAATACAGGGACGATTGGTTCGCTTTCCGGCAAAGAAAATTGGAGAAACAGGTCATAGAAAATTATTTTTATGAATATATAGAAAATGAAAAATAATAATTCACAATAAAAAAAACAACAAAAACAATGGAAACCCCAGTATCAGAAAAAAGTACAAAAGCTGAAATATTAAAAGCTTACGAATCGTTATTAAAAAATGTTCAGAATGCGAAAGCGGATATTCCCAAGCAAGTACAAGAGGAAAAACAGAAGAAAGAAACCTTGGAAAAAGTGGCGGGAATAAGCAACGATGGAATCGTAAAAAGTATAACCGGACTCAAATCAAGTCTAAATAACTCATTGGATGAGCTATTGCAAAGTTTATCCAACGAGTTTAAAAAATTGGAAGAAATACGCGCCGCCATCGTTCTGGAAAAAAAATCGCTCGAAGACTTGTATTCTTTGTCGGCAAATACCGATTCATTGGCTGCTATGTTGCTTGTTCAGAAAGAGAAAAAAGAAAATTTCGAGAAAACCATAAAAGAAAAAGAAGAAGCTTTTACCAATGAAATAGCTGAGAAAAAAGGACAATGGGAACTCGAAAAAGCAAAACAAAAAATAGAAGACAAAGAATATTCCGACGATTTGACGAAACGCCGGAAACGAGAAGAGGAAGAATATCTGTATAACCTGAAAATCAAACGCCAGAAAGAACAGGATGAATATGATTCCAAAAAAATCCTACTCGAAAAAGGATTGATTGACAAAAAAGCGAAATTCGATCAGGAAATATCCAACCGGGAAGCCGAACTGAAAACGGCGGAAGCCGAATTGACCGAACTTCGGAAAAACAATGCGGAATTTCCGGTTAAATTGGAAAAAGCATTGAAAGACAAGGAAGCGGAAATCACCAAACAACTCCAGACAAAATAAGATTTCGATATCAAACTGATGGAAAAAAAAAACTAAGCCGACATTCGTATTAAAGACCAGATTATCGTCTCGTTGCAGGAAAAAATCAAGGAACAGCAAGTGCAATTGAAAGAAAATACAGATAAAGCCAATCGCGCCGAAGCCAATGTGAAAGACATTGCGGTGAAAGCCATTGAAAATTCTTCGAAAGTACATACTTTTACGGTTAAGCCCGAAAAAGAAAATAATTGATACGCTGTTTATCAAATGAATATCACCGGCACACATTTCAATTATTATCAGGTTTGCAAACGTAAGTTGTGGCTGTTTGCCAACGGCATCCAAATGGAACACACGTCCGATTTGGTGTA